>JAWVFZ010000295.1:0-3245 GCA_033855555.1 Solirubrobacteraceae bacterium | reverse complement strand
GGCCAGGACACCCGCCCAGCCGTAGGTGAACCCGAACAGGTCGAAGCCATGCGCATCGATCCCGCGACGTACGACGCCGCGGATGACTGCGTTGAGGCCGGGGCAATCGCCCCCGCCGGTGAGGAGTCCGACGCGCATCGCGCCGGAGTCTCACAGCAAACGCGCGGCGGGGCTAGATCGGCTGTCCGCGGTCTGGGCTGATTGCGGCTGGGGTCAGGTCTTTCATTGCCAGATTTGCGTGCTTGGGGCGATTTGCGTCAGTGGCGCGCAGCGCGGTTTGCGGGTGGTGGGGCTGGCGTTTGCTGCCGGCATCGAGGGAAAGGGAGTTGCTCGAACGCGACTGCCGGGCCGCTTGAGGAACACACCTCCCGCTCACGGGAACCTTCGTTACCAACGCGCCCCGCCCAGCCGTTATGGGCCGGAAAGTCCGCGCCATGCGCGGAGAATCCGGCCCACAACGAGCGCGCGGCTCACCCTCTCCCTCACTGCAAGCAACCCACGCCAAGCCCGCCCAAGACAAACCGCGCTGCGCGCCACCCACCTCCCCGCTCCCCGCTGCAAAGCAAAAAAGCCCAACGGCCAGCGAAAGACCTCACAGGGATACGGACCGCCCAGCTAGCGCCGGTCGACGTCCACGTGAACGGTCGAGCCCTGTTCCAGCTTCGTGCCGGCCGCGGGGACCTGCTTGGTCACCTGCCAGTTGCCCTCGACGAGCACGCCGAACACTCCGCCTCCGTGGTCGACGGTCAGGTCGAACCGCGCGCGCTCGAGGCGCTGGCGCGCGACGTCGAGGGGCTGGCCTACGAGCTGCGGCACCGTCGTGCTCACGATCACCGTGCCGCCGCTGGTGATTGCCGCGGTCACGGTCTTCGTGTCGCCGCTGGCGGCACCGCCCAGCGCGATCACGAGCAGGACCCCTGCGAGAAAGCCGGCGGCGCCGGCGATCGCGGTCTTCACGAGGGCGGCGCGCTGCCGGCGCGATCGGGATCCCAGCGGCGCAGCTCGGGGTCGCCCTTCTCGGCGTACGGCACGTCGACGGTGTCGAAGTCGCGCGGGAGCTCGGTGCGCTCGAAGATTCCGCGGGCCTCGTCGCGCACCTCGAAGCCCGCGTAGCGCGTGGAGACGTGCGTGAGCGCGAGCATCCGCACCTGTGCGTCACGAGCCAGCTCGGCGGCCTGGCGAGCGGTCGAATGGCCTGTCTGCAGCGCGCGGTCGGCCTCCTCGTCGAGGAACGTCGCCTCGTGGACGAGCAGGTCGGCCTCGTGGGCCGCCACCCGGATGATGTCGCACGGCGCCGTGTCCCCGGACAGCACGATCTTGCGTCCCGGGCGGTCCGGGCCCATGACCTGATCGGGCTTGACCTCGCCGACGGCCTCGCCGCGCTGCAGGCGCCCGAGGTCGGGGCCGAAGTCGACGCCGAGCCTCTGGGCGAGCTCGGCGTCCAGCCGCCCAGGACGCTCGTCCTCGACGATCGCGTAGCCCAGGGAAGGGCCGCGATGGCGCACCTCCAGCGCGGTGATCGTGCAGCCGTCGCGGCGCACCTCGTCGCCGCCGGTCAGCTCGGTCAGCTGCATCGGATAGCGCAGGCGGCCGACGACCCGCCGCAGCGAGGCGAGCATGTCGCCTGTCCCGGGCGGCCCGTAGACGTCCAGGTGCGCCTCGCGATCGCGCAGCTCGAAGGACTTCAGCATCCCGGGCAGCCCGAGCCAGTGATCGGCGTGCAGGTGGGTGAGGAACACGCACTCGACGTCGGGAAGCCCGACCGTGCGGATGAGCTGGCGCTGGGTGCCCTCGCCGCAGTCGAACAGCAGGCGATCTCCCCCGCGCCGCACGAGCACGGCGGGAAGGCCACGGCGGGCAGTGGGCACGCTGCCTGCCGTCCCGGCGAAGAAGACCGACAGATCCATCGTGGCGCGAGCGTATTCGGCCAGCCCCGCCTGCGCTGCCCGGGAGCGGTGATCCAGCCTCGGGGGATGCAGCTCCGACCGCTAGGCTTGCCAGGCTCGCGCCCGTAGCTCAGTGGATAGAGCGCCCGCCTCCGGAGCGGGAGGTCGCAGGTTCAAATCCTGCCGGGCGCGCCTTCCGGCGCACCCCGCCTCGAATTGTCGTTCAGCGAGCGCGCGCCCGGATGTGCGGGCCCTTCTTGGCCGCAGCGCTGCGCCTGGCGGCGGCCCGTTTGCGAGCGCTGGCCGTCTTGCGGGCGGCCTCGGTGCGGTCGTCGCGGGTCAGGACCCGCGTGCGGATGTCCTCCGCCGCCGCAGTCAGGTCGTCGACGGCCCTCCGGGCGAGCTTCTCGCCCTTCGAGCCAACCCTGCGGCCGCCGCCATCGAGCTCGGCGATCGTCTTTGCCACGCGCTTACGTAGGCCGTGCCGGCGCAGCACGTCGAACAGGTCGTCGCTCTGTTTCCTTGCCATGGATCCCGCTCCTATTCTCGACGCTCTTCAGCAGATCTACCCGTTGAGCCGATCCGTGCCACGTTGTAAGCCGCAGTGGGTAGGGCAGTCTTTGCCCGATGCTCGAGCGCTCCATCCTCCTGGCCCCCGACGCCGTCGCCCGCCAGGCGGCGCGCTTCGCCGCCGACGCGGAGCAGCGCTGGATGCTTTGCCAGAGCCGCGCCGTCCGGGCAAGCTTCGCCCGCGACGCGTTCGGGCGCGGGGAGCTGGCCGAGCAAGCGTGGATGCTGCGTCAGTCCGACGCGGTGCGCGAGTCCTACGTCACCGAGGTCCTGGAAGCTCCTGGACGAGCGTGAGCAGCTCGGCGAAGAGGTCGCCCTGGTCGCCCACACGCTCCAGAACCTGTTCGGTGTCGAACACGAGCAGGTCGGGGTCCCCGGCGTCCGCGCACGCGCGGACCTCGTCCCAGGAGACCGGCGTCGAGACCGTCGGCCGGTCCTTGGCCCGCGGGGAATAGACGCTGACCGTCGTCTTGTGCCGGTCGTTCTGCGACCAGTCGACGAGCACCTTGCCCTTGCGCAGCGTCTTCGTCATCCGCGAGACCACGAGCTCGGGCTGGGCTGACTCGAGCGTCTCCGCGACCGCCTTGGCGAAGGGCTTCGTCGCGTCGTAGGTGATCTGGGGGTCGTTGAGCGGGGCGTAGACCTGCAGCCCCTTCGATCCCGACGTCTTGGCGAACGTCCGCAGCCCCAGCCCGTCGAACATGCCGTGCAGCAGCAGGCCCACGCTGCAGCACTCGACGATCGAGGTCCCGGGGCCCGGATCAAGGTCGAAGACGACCATCGTGGGGC
>JAWVFZ010000294.1:0-9061 GCA_033855555.1 Solirubrobacteraceae bacterium | reverse complement strand
GCCAATCTCGACGTTTGATGGATCTGAGGAGGTGAAGCATGGCCGGAACTGACCTGATCGGCGGCGGCAACATCGAGCCGCGCGCGCTCGAGGACGAGATGAAGTCGGCGTACATCGACTACGCCATGTCCGTCATCGTCGGCCGCGCGCTGCCCGACGTGCGCGACGGCCTCAAGCCCGTCCATCGCCGCGTGCTGTACGCCATGAGCGAGCTGGGCCTCGGCCCGACGCGCGGCTACGTCAAGTGCTCGCGCATCGTCGGCGAGACGATGGGCAACTACCACCCGCACGGCGACGCATCGATCTACGACACGCTCGTCCGCCTCGCCCAGGACTTCTCGATGCGCTACCCGCTCGTCGACGGCCAGGGCAACTTCGGCTCGGTCGACGACGACCCCGCCGCCGCCATGCGGTACACGGAGGCCCGCCTGACGCGGATGGCCATGGAGATGCTCCGTGACCTCGACATGGACACGGTCGACTTCGCGCCGAACTACGACGGACGCACGCAGGAGCCGCTCGTGCTGCCGGCGCGCTTCCCGAACCTGCTGGTCAACGGCTCGTCGGGCATCGCTGTCGGGATGGCGACGAACATCCCGCCGCACAACCTGCGCGAGGTCATCGACGCCGTCGTTGCCTACATCGACGATCCGGATCTCCAGGTCTCGGACCTGATGAAGCACATCAACGGCCCAGATTTCCCGACCGGAGGCGCGATCCTCGGCCGCCAGGGGATCCTCGAGGCCTACGAGACCGGCCGCGGCCGCGTCCGCGTCCGCGCGCTCGCGCACATCGAGCCGCTCTCGCACGGCAAGGAGGCGATCATCGTCACCGAGCTGCCCTACATGGTCAAGAAGGGCGGCCCGGGCGGCCTCGTGGAGAAGATCGCCGATCTCGTCCGCGACAAGAAGATCTCCGAGATCTCCGACCTCCGTGACGAGTCCGACCGCAACGGCATGCGGCTCGTCATCGAGCTCAAGCGCGACGCGCTGCCGAAGGTCGTGCTCAACAAGCTCTACAAGCACACGCCGATGCAGTCCACGTTTGGCGTGAACATGGTGGCGCTGGTGGACGGCGTCCCGCGCACGCTGAACCTGCGCGAGGTCATCCACCACTACGTGCAGCACCAGCGCGAGGTCATCGTCCGGCGCACGAAGCACGAGCTCGCCCAGAAGGAGGCGCGCCGGCACATCCTCGAGGGCCTGCTGATCGCGCTCGACAACCTCGACGCGGTCATCGACCTGATCCGCAGCTCGCGCGACCGCGAGGCAGCCCGCGCCGGCCTGGTCGAGACGTTTGCCCTGTCGGTCATCCAGGCCGAGGCGATCCTCGCCCTGCGCCTGTCTCAGCTGACGGCGCTGGAGACCGACGACATCAAGCAGGAGCACGCCGACGTCACCGAGAGGATCGCGGAGCTTCGCGCGATCCTCGGCGACGAGCACCGCGTGTTGGGGATCATCAAGGAGGAGCTGGGCGAGATCGCCGAGCGCTTCGAGGATCCGCGCCGCACGCAGATCACGGCCTCCGAGGACGAGATCGACATCGAGGACCTGATCGCCGACCAGCAGATGGTGATCACGATCACGAAGTCCGGCTACATCAAGTCGCTGCCGCTGGCGACCTACCGCAAGCAGCACCGCGGCGGGGTCGGCGTGACCGGGATGGACATGAAGGACGGCGACTTCATCGAGCACCTCTTCATCTGCTCGACGCACGACTACCTGCTGTTCTTCACCAACCGCGGAAAGATCTACCGATCCAAGGTCTACGAGCTGCCAGAGGCCCAGCGCACCGCCAAGGGCCGCGCGCTCGTGAACATCCTGCCGCTGCGCGAGGGCGAGCGCGTCCAGTCGGTGCTCGCCACGCGCGACTTCACCGAGGGCAAGTACCTGGTCTTCGCCACGCGCAACGGCGTCGTCAAGAAGACCGAGTTCCTGGCCTACAACACGCCGATCAAGGCCGACGGCATCATCGCCATCAAGATCCGCGACGACGACGAGCTGGTCGCCGTGCGCAGGACGAGCGGCGACGACGAGATCCTGATGATCTCCAAGGAAGGCCTCGCGGTCCGGTTCCACGAGGACGAGACGCGGCCGATGGGTCGCGACACCACCGGCGTGCGCGGCATGAACGTCACCGGCAAGGGCAACGCCGTGCTGGCGATGGACGTCGCGCGCGACGAGCAGGAGATCCTCGTCGTCACCGAGAACGGCTTCGGCAAGCGCACCGCGGTGTCGGAGTACCGCAAGACCTCGCGCGGCGCCAAGGGCGTGCAGACGATCAAGTTCTCCGAGAAGCGCGGCGGTCTGGCCGCGGCGCTGGTCGTGCGGCCGCACGAGGAGCTCGTCTTCATTTCCGAGAATGGCATGGTCCAGCGCACCGGCGTGACCGGCATTCGCCAGACCGGCCGCTCGGCCCAAGGCGTCACGCTGATGAACGTCCGCGAGGACGACCACGTGTCCGCGGTGGCCCTGATCGTCGAATCGGAGGCCGACACGGACGCTCCGGTCGAAGAGGGCGGCCCGCTGGAGATCAGCGCGGACGCCGGCGTGGAGCTGCGGCCCGAAGAGCACGCACCCGGGCGCGAGGCGATGCTCGACGACGAGGTCGCCGAGGCGGCGGACGCTGCGCTCGACGACGACCCGCCGGACCCAGCCGCGCCGTAGCCGGCCCGGCTACGGGCGCCGCGCGGTGATCCGCAGCTTGGTGATCTTGTAGCCGACCTCGTCGTCGATCGCCGTCGGGATGGGGTCGAACGACAGGCGCTTGGGCGCCCCGAGCTTCTTGCGGTAGGTGGCGCGCACGACACCGCCGCCGTGCAGCTGGTTGGCGATCTCGGCGAAGAGCTCACCGATGGTGTCCACGTCGCGGAACGCCTTGGGCGTCCCCTGCGGCTTGCCGGCCTTGACCTGGATCGTGACGGGCCCGAGGGCCGCGGGCGGGCAGAAGCAGGAGCGCGTGATCTCGTAGCTGTAGTCGACGGCGCGCTGCGCCGCCCAAGCGCTGCGCGCGGCGGCGAGCTGAGCGGCACCTGAAGTGGCCTGCGCGGGAGCGGCCGCCGCGAGGGTTGCTGCAGTGACCACGGCGATGGCGATCGGGCGCACGGGAGGCAGCCTAAACCAGCTGTTTTTGGACCGTCGAGTTGCCTTGCTACATTCACCGAACCAGAGAAAGGAGGTGGTCCGTATCGACAGTTCGAGTTCTTGCGGGACCCTGGAGGTGGCCGGTCGCTAGACCGGAAGGCTGGCTTCGGCTAGCGAATCCACACCGGGCCACCCCCGCGGCGTGACGCCGGAGATGGTCCCACCGGCCGCACAGACAAGTTGCGCGCGGGCCGCATATCCAGTCAAGTAGCAAGCGAGGGGCGCCCAGTCGAGGCGCCCTTCGCGCTTTTCGGGACCGCTCAGGCTGCGTCGGGAAGCCACTGCCGCCACGCCGCCGGGATGGTCGGCGTCGCGACATGGATGAAGATGTGCGGCGAGGGCGCGCGCGGCGTCGTCTTCGGGTGCATGTTCGCCTGGTGGGGGAGGTGGTCGCCCTTGCGGCGGTTGCACGGCGCGCAGGCCGCGACGATGTTCTCCCAGTCCGCGCCGCCGCCCTTGGACCGCGGGATGACGTGGTCGACGGTGAGGTTGGACCGCGAGCCGCAGTACTGGCAGGTCCAGCGGTCGCGGGCGAAGACTGCGCGGCGGGTGATCTTGCGGCGGTGGGTGTCGCGCGGGACCTTCACGTAGGCGACCAGGCGGATGACGACCGGACGCGGGTGCGTTGCGTGCTCGGAGTGCAGGCGCCAGCCGCCCTGCTCGAGCAGCTCCGCCTTCTCCTTGAGCAGCAACACGACTGCGCGGCGGACGGTGCAGACGTTGATCGGCTCGAACGTCGCGTTGAGGACGAGGACGCGGCCAGACGAGGAGAGGGCACCATGAACCAGCTGTCCGCGCGGCCGGTGCTTGGCCTGCGCGGACCCGAGTGGGCCGGTTGGCGTGGTGGCGCCCATGAGACTGCGGGTCAGTGTAGCGGCCGATCCGGAGCTGCCTGGTAGGTCCCCAGCACGCGAACCTCCTCGCAATGCTTGCGCAATCCCTCGATCGCCTCGGAGGCCGGGGGCTCGGCAGCGGCGCCCTCGAGGTCGACGAGGAAGAGGTAGTGGCCAAGCTGCCGGCGGCGGGGGCGCGACTCGATCTTGGTGAGGTTGACGCCGCGAAAGGCGAATTCGCTCAGGCAGCGCACGAGCCAGCCCGGCGAGGCGTCGCCCGCGCCTGCGAACAGGATCGAGGTCTTGAACGGACCGTGCCCCGCCGGCGCGACGGCGCCCGCCGGGGCGACCACCACGAAGCGCGTGGCGTTGTCGGGGTCATCCTCGATGTCCTCGCACAACACGACGCCCCCGTGGAGCCGGGCGGCGCGCGCCGGCGCGATCGCAGCTGTCATCCCGTCCGAGGACACCGCCTCGCGGACGGCCTCGGCGGTCGACGTCGTCGCGAACGCGCTCGCCTTGGGCAGGTGCTCGCGCAGGAAGCGTGCGCACTGCGCGAGGCCCTGCGGATGGGACCCGACCGCCTCGATGGCGTCGAGCTCCAGCGGCTCGCGAGCGATCAGCGCCTGGTGGACCGCCAGCACGGACTCCCCGACGATCACGACAGCAGGGAAGTCGAGCGCGAGTGCGTCGAGCGTCGCGTTGACGCCGCCCTCGAGCGAGTTCTCGATCGGGACGACGCCGCGTTCAACGGCCCCCTGCGCGACGGCCTCGACGACGTCGTGCACCGTTGCGAAGGGGACGAGCTCGCCTTCGACGAGGGTTGCGGCCTGTTCGCTGTGGGTGCCCTCGGGCCCGAGGAAGCCGATCCGCACGTTCAGCCGCCGCCGAGCGCGATCCGGACTGCCTCCTCCTCCTCGGGGGAGAGCGGCAGCTCGGGCTTGCCTTCGATGACCTGCTTGGCGTAGAGGCGCGCCTGGTCGCGGTGATGGATGCTGGAGAGCAGGACGCCCGATTGCCGCGCATCGAGCAGCGCGATCGTCGTGGACTGGTGCCCTGACATCTCGTTGTAGGCGTCGTAGTGGACCATCGCCCGGTAGGCGATCGCTCCGTCGAGCCGCTCTTCGGCGGTCGCGAGCCGGCCGTTGAGCGTGCCGGCAACGTCCTCGACATAGCCGTGGAGTTCGCGGAAGTGGCGCTCGAGCTCGGCTCCCTGCTCGACCAGGTCGCGCCGCTCGGCGTCGCCCAGGACGACGCGCTGGTCGTTGCGCAGCCGCCGGAGGCGGACCGCACAGACGATTGCGAGCGTGAGGGAGATCAACGCGACGGCGGCGGCCGCCAGCGCGACGATGCCGGCCGTCGAGGTCAGGTCGTGCACGAGCGCGAAGGCTACCGCTGGAAGATCGCCGTGTAGCTCTGCGTGTTGTTGGTGAGATTCTTCTCGCCCGGGACGCCGGCGATCTGGACCTTGATGGTCAGCGGCGTGCCGATCGGCGGCGTGCTGCCCAGCGGGATGTTGGCCTCGGCCGGCGAGCCCGCCTTCGTCTGGTTGAGCGTCTTTCGCACGGTGATCGGCTTGGTGCCGCCCGTGATGGACACGAGCACGCGAACGTCGATCTCGTCGTTCTGGCCCTGGTTGGCGAACTTCACGTCGACGGTGAGCGCGGCGCCGGCGGTGATGCGGTTCACCGCCGGCGAGGGCTGGAGGACCGTGCCTCCCACGGAGACCGAGGTCAGGCCGTGGCCGTGGGTGCCGGCTGCCGGCGGGCCGTTGGTGCTGCGCCCGCCGACGCGGGCGTTGAGGCGCGACGCGACCGAGTCGGGGTTCAGCCAGCCGAGGTTCGGCAGGAAGCGGGAAGGCGCGATCTCCTGGCCGCCGACGCCGTTGCCGTCGAGCGCCTGCTTGACGTAGGGGATCACCCGCTGGGAGTAGATGACGTCGGACGCAAGGAGAGCCTGCATCTCGCCGGCGACCTTGTTGATCGCCTCCGACGCGGCCGCTGCGCTGCCGGCATTCTGCGCGACTGCGGTCGGGAGGAGGCTGGCGATGTTGGTCAGCGCCTGGAGACGCAGGTCCAGCACGAGCGTGAGCGCGCCTTCCGCGCGCTTCATCTCGCTTGGCACGTCGAAGCCCTTCGCGCGCTTGACGTCCTCCTCGGCGGCGATCCGATACTGGTTGACCTGCGACTGGATCCCTCCGCTCTGGGCGCTGCTTCCCGACATGAGGGCGAAGAAGGGCTTGCTCACCGAGTCGTTGGAGTCGGTGATCACGGCGACGACGTTGCGGTTGTAGTCCTTCAGCGCGCGCTTGCGGGCGCTGGTGCGGCAGCCGTTGATGACGACGGCGAACAGGATCAGGAAAAGCAGCGCGACGCCGATCGCGATCGCCTGGCGCACGCGCGCCGTCTGCGGGTCGGGTCCGTGGGGCGGGCCACCGGTGCGCGAAGGGGTCCGCGAACCAGTCGCGGGTCTGCGGGGCCGGGCCGGCCGGCGCACTCTTGTTGGTTCGTCACCCTCGTCGAAGAACGACAAGATCCTCGCTCCTTGGAGGAGTCCAGAGACGCGCAGTATGCCCGTCTGCGCGGCGACACGACGACGCGTGCACATTCGCGTTCACCGACAGGAACCCTTCAGGCGCGCTAGAAGTCCCAATCTGGTGGAGACCGCCGACCACCCGACAGAGGTCATGGAAGCGCAGTCGGGCCAGTCGCTGGTGCTCGACCGCTACCGCTTGGTCCGCCGCCTCGGCGCCGGTGGATTTGGCGTCGTCTGGCTGGCGCACGACGAGCGCCTCGACCGTGCCGTGGCGGTCAAGCGCATCGGCGTCATGGGGCAGGACCCGGCGCGCGCGGAGCGCGAGGCCCTGGCCGCGGCGCGCCTCGGCCACGCCGGGATCGTCGCGCTCTACGAGGCCGGCCGCGACGACGAGGCCGTCTACCTCGTCTCAGAGCTGGTGCGCGGCCGCACGCTCGGCCAGCTGATCGAGGAGGGGGCGCTGAGCGACCGCGACGTGCTGCGGATCGGCGTCGCGCTCTGCGATGCGCTGACCCACGCGCACGGCCGCGGGGTGGTCCATCGCGACGTCAAGCCGGGCAACGTGATCGTGCCCGACGACCCGGCCTCGGGGGTCGCCAAGCTCACGGACTTCGGCATCGCACGCGTGCTCGGTGACGACGCGCTCACCCGCACCGGCGACGTCGTCGGGACGCTCGCCTACATGGCGCCCGAGCAGGCGGAGGGCCGCCAGGCGGGCGAGCCCGCCGACCTCTACTCGCTGGCGATCGTGCTCTACGAGGCGCTGGCCGGCGTGAATCCCATCCGCGGGCGCGGACCGGCGGCCACCGCCCGGCGCGTGGGCGCACGCCTGCCGCCGCTGGCGCGCCTGCGCCGCGACCTGCCACAGGGGCTGTGCGTGGCGATCGACGACGCCGTGCTGCCGCGTCCCGAGGAGCGCGGATCGCTGGGCGATCTGCGCGACGCGCTCCAGGACGCGATGAAGCAGGTCGAGGACGAGCCGGGCGCGGTCCTCGCGTCGCGCACCGAGGCCGTCGGGCGCGTGGGCGTTGCGGCGATGCCCAATCGCCCCTCTGATCGAGTGCTCGCCGCCGCCTTGGCAGCCGCGCTCGCGGCCGCGGGCTTGCAATGGCTGGGACCCCAGCCGCTCGTCGCTCCGGGCATCGGCGCCGCGGTGGCGGGCCTGATGTGCGCGCTGGCTCCGCGAGCGGGCTGGCTGGCGTGCTCCGCCGTGCTGATCGCGTGGCTGGCCATGCCGGCCGGAGGGCTGGCGCTGGTCCTCGCTGCGGCGCTCGCACCGGTCCCGCTGCTGCTGCGCCGCGCCCGCGGGGGCTGGTGGAGCGCGCCCGTCATCGCGCCAGTGCTCGACGTCATCGGCGGCGGGGCGGCCTGGCTGGCGATCGCCGGGCAGGCAGCGCGCCCGTCGCACCGGGCCGCGCTCGGCGCGCTCGGGTGGTGGGCGGTGCTCGCGGGGCGGGTCGTCGTTCACGGCCGCGCGGCATGGGCCGACGACGCGGGCGCCGCGTGGCGGCATGGCGTGCAGCCGATCGTGGGCGACGGATCGATCCTCGCGGTGAGCGGCATCTGGGCGCTGGCGGCGCTCGCGCTGCCCCTCTTCGTGCGTGGCCGGGCCTTCGCGCTGGACGTCGTCGGAGCGGTCGCCTGGGGGGCGGGACTGGCGGCCGGGACGCAGGCGGTCGCCCCCGATGCGGGGACTGCGGTGATGGGTGCGGCCCTTGCCGGCGTGCTCGGGGTGCTTGCGCGTGCCTCGCGAGCGGCCGACGCTGCGTAGCATGCCCGCGACACGCCGAGTCGGCCGTGTCTATTGCCATGAGCGTGCTCAGGAGTCTCGAGGATAAGATCGCAGGACTCGTGGAGGGCGCCTTCGGGCGCGTCTTCCGCTCCCAGGTGCGCCCGGTGGAGCTTGCGCGCAAGCTCGCTCGCGAGATGGACGAGCACAAGACCGTTTCGGTGTCGCGCACGTACGTGCCCAACGAGTACGCCATCTGGCTGTCGCCCGAGGATCGCGAGCGCTACGACGGGGTAGAGGCCGAGGTCATCGACGAGCTGAGCGCCTACCTGCTCGAGCATGCCCGCCGGGAGCGACTGGCGATGGTGTCCCGACCCGTGATCGAATTCCGCACCGACGACCGTCTGCACCTGGGCGAATTCGGCATCCAGGCGCGCCTCGTGCGGCAGGAGGGCGAGTCGGCCAAGCAGGCCGATCACGGGCACACGATGGTCTACTCGACGTCGGATCGCGTGCAGGAGTCGCTGACGGAATCGCGCGCCGATCGCGCCGGCCGCGCGATCCTGCAAGCCGAGGGCCGGCGGCTCGTCATCCCGCCGGCCGGCGCCGTCATCGGCCGCAGCCGCGAGTGCGATGTCGTCCTCAGCGACTCGAATGTCTCGCGGCGCCACGCCGAGATCCGCCCCGGCGCGGCCGGGCAGTGGACGGTCAACGACCTCGGGTCCACCAACGGCGTGCAGGTCACCGGCCGCCGTATCAACGGCCCGGCGCCACTCAAGGCCGGCGACCGCGTCGTGTTCGGGACCGCCGACGCAGTGTTC
>JAWVFZ010000293.1:0-14357 GCA_033855555.1 Solirubrobacteraceae bacterium | reverse complement strand
GCACCCGCGTCTCGCTGTACAAGCGGGGGCCCAAGATCGAGCTCAGCCGCGCGACGCCGCTGCTGGAGCACCTGGGGCTGCGGGCGATCGAGGAGATGGCGACCCGGCTGGAGGCCGAGCCCGAGCTCTGGGTGCAGTCGTTCGCCGTGCTCGGCCCCGGCGACGCGCCGCAGGCGCTGGAGGAGTCGGGCGATCGCGTGTGCGAGACGCTGCGCGCGGTCTGGCACGGCGAGTCCGAGTCGGATTCGCTGAACCGGCTCGTCGTGACCACCGATCTCGGCTGGGAACAGGTGCAGGTGCTGCGCGCCTACCGCCGCTACCGCCAGCGGATCGGCTCGCGCTACACCGAGTCCTTCCAGAACGACGTCATCGCCGCAAACCCGCGGCTCACCGAGAAGCTGATGCGCCTCTTCGAGCTCCGCTTCGCTCCTGCCATCGCAGGCGGCGACACGGCGCAGGGGGCACTGCGCGATCAGATCCTCGAGGACCTCGAGGCGGTCGAGCTGCTGGATCACGATCGGATCCTGCGCAACCAGCTCGGACTGATCGAGGCGACGGTGCGCACGAACGTCTACAGGCCCGACCGCGACGTGATGGCGTTCAAGCTGCGCTCGGGCAACGTGCCGGCGATGCCGCAGCCACCGCCGCTGTTCGAGATCTACGTCTACGCGCCCGACATGGAGGGCATCCACCTGCGTGGCGGGCGCATCGCCCGCGGCGGGATCCGCTGGTCGGACCGGATGGACTACCGGACAGAGGTCTTCGGGCTGCTGCGCGCCCAGATGACCAAGAACGCGATCATCGTGCCGGCGGGCGCGAAGGGCGGGTTCTTCCTGAAGAATCGTCCGGCCGACCCCGGGGCGCTGCCCGCGGAGGTCAAGCGCCAGTACGTGCGTTACATCGAGGCCCTGCTGGACGTCACCGACAACCGCGTCGACGGCCGGGTCGAGCACCCGGGCGGCGTCCTCGTCCACGACGAGGACGACACCTACCTGGTCGTCGCGGCCGACAAGGGCACCGCCACGTTCTCCGACACCGCCAACGAGGTCGCGATGCGGCGCGGATTCTGGCTGGGCGACGCCTTCGCGTCCGGTGGCTCGGCTGGCTACGACCACAAGGCGCTGGGCATCACGGCCAAGGGGGCGTGGGAGTCGGTCAAGCGCCATTTCCACGAGCTCGGGATCGACCCGGAGCGCGACGTCGTGACGGCGGTGGGCATTGGCGACATGTCCGGCGACGTCTTCGGCAACGGGATGCTGCTGAGCCGGAAGCTGAAGCTCGTGGCCGCCTATGACCACCGTCACGTCTTCATCGACCCCGACCCCGATCCCGAGCGCTCGTTCCAGGAGCGCAGGCGCCTGTTCGCGCTGCAGGGCTCCTCCTGGGACGACTACGACCGCGACGTGCTGTCGGCCGGCGGCGGGGTGTACCCGCGCTCGGCGAAGTCGATCCGGCTCAGCGAGGAGGCGCGCATCGCGCTGGGGATCGACGAAGCGGCGCTCGCGCCCGCCGACGTCATCCGCGCGATCCTGCGAGCGCCCGTCGACCTGCTGTGGAACGGCGGCATCGGGACGGTGGTGAAGGCCTCGACCGAGAGCGATGCCGACGCGCTCGATCGCGCCAGCGACACGATTCGCGTCAATGCCGACCAGCTGCGCTGCCGGGTGATCGGCGAGGGCGGCAACCTCGGGCTGACGCAGCGCGCGCGGATCGAGTTCGCGCGCCGCGGCGGGCGCGTCAACGCCGACTTCATCGACAACTCGGCGGGCGTCGACTGCTCCGACCACGAGGTCAACCTCAAGATCCTGCTGGACCTGGCAGTGCGGGCCGGGGAGCTCGGCCCCGGCGAGCGCGACGACCTGTTGCGCGACGTCACCGACGACGTCGTGCGGCATGTGCTGGAGGACTCGTTCCTGCAGGCGCAGATCCTGGCGCAGGAGATGCAGGTCTCCACGCAGCGCGTCTTCGCCTACGAGGACCTGATGGCCCAGCTGGAGGAGGAGGGGCTGCTGAACCGCGTCGTCGAGCGCCTTCCGTCCAGTGACGAGATGGCCGAGCGCCGGCGCGCGGGGGAGGGGATCTCGCGTCCCGAGCTCGCGGTCCTGCTCGCCGACGCCAAGCGCAGCCTCACGGATGCGCTGCTCGACGGGAAGCTCGTGGACGACCCGTTCTTCGAGACCGATCTGCGCGGCTACTTCCCGCCCGCGGTCGTGCAGCGCTTCGGCCACCTCCTGCAACAGCATCCGCTCCGGCGCGAGCTGCTGGCGACGATTGTGGCCAACGACGTCGTGAACGCGATGGGCTCGACGTTCGTCTCGCAGCTCGAGGGCGAGCTCGGCGCCCGCCCCGACGAGGTCGTCCGCGCCTACCGGATCGCGCGCGACGTGACGGGAGCGAAGGTGCGCTGGCAGCGTCTCGAGGAGCTGGGTGCACAGCTCGAGCCCGATCTGACGTGGGAGCTGATGCGCGGTGTCGACACGCTCGTGGACGACGTCACCCGGTGGTTCCTCACGCTCGCCCAGGGCGCCGACCCGGCGACGACGATCGAGCGCCACCGAGCGGGCTTCGAGCGCATGGAGGAGGCCATGGCCGACCTGCGCAACGAGGAGTGGCGCACCGAGCATGAGGCGATCGCGGCTGAACTGGTCGCGCACGGCGTCCCGGAGGTGATCGCACGCGAGCACGCCTTCCAGCGGGCGATGATCCATTCTCCCGACGCCGTTGCCGTCGCAGACGCGACGGGCCGCGACGTGTTGGACGCCGCCCGTGCGCTGTTCCTGGTCGGCGAGGGGCTGGGCCTCGAATGGCTCGAGGCCGAGATCGAGCAGCTGCCCTCGGGTACCCGGCTGCAGCGCTGGGCCGAGCAAGCCGTGCTCGACGATGTGCTGGCGACGCGGCGCGTGCTCGCGCTGAAGGCCTTGCAGGAGGCGCCGGACGGCGCGTCGGCCGAGGAGGCCGTCGCCGCATTCCTGGCCGCGCGCGAGGATCTGCGGCGCCGGCTGGCGTCCTTCACGCGCGCACTCGCCCTGGAGGGCACCACGGACCTCGCAGGGCTGACCCTCGCGGTCCGCCATCTGCGCGAGCTCGCGCGCTGAGGCCCCGGCCGGTGCGCGTCCTCATGCCGCTGCCGGACCGTGACTTCGACACGACGGAGGTCGCCGTTCCCTGGCGCATCCTGCGCGGCCGCGGCCACGAGGTGGTGTTCGCGACCGAGGGCGGTGGCGAGGCGCCGGCGTGCGATCCGCGCCTGCTGTCGGGCGTGATCTTCGGCCGGCTCGGCGCCGCCCCCGAGCCGATGGCGTTCTACGAGGAGCTGCGCGAGGCGCCCGAGTTCCGCAGCCCTGTCGCCTGGAATGAGGTCGAGCCCGCGAGCTTCGATGGGCTGATCCTCGCGGGCGGCCACGCTCCGGGGATGCGCCAGTACCTCGGGAGCGCGCCACTGCGGGAGAAGGTCGCTGCCTTCTGGGCGCTCGACCGCCCGCTCGGCGCGATCTGCCACGGCGTGCTCGTGCTCGCCCGTACGACCGATCCGCAGACCGGCCGCAGCATCCTCGCCGCGAGCCGCACCACCTGCCTGCCCAAGTACATGGAGCGCAGCGCCTACCTGCTCACCGCGTGGAAGCTGGGGCGCTACTACCGGACCTATCCGGCCTACGTGCAGGACGAGGTGGTCGCTGCACTGGACGATCCGGCCCAGTTCGGCGTGGGGCCGCCGCGGACCACCAGGCGCGGTACCGCGAGCGACCACCGTGACGCGTTCGTCGTCGAGGACGGGCGCTACGTGTCGGCCCGCTGGCCCGGAGACGCCTACTTGTTCGCGCAGCGGTTCGAGGCGCTGCTCGACGCGGCGTCAAATTAAGCACCGGATTGCAGGGCAATCCGAACGGGTAGCACCCCGTCCAAGGAGGCAGGACGCGATGGACACAGCAAGGGGCGGCGCTGTTGAGGTCGCTGTCGCACATCCGCAGCGGCTGATCGCGGAGGGTCTGGCGTGCGTCGTCGATATTGACGGCATCAACGTTCACGCAGTACATCTGGAAGTCGACGAGCTCCTCGACGACGTCGGGGGGCACCCGCCCGACGTGGTTGTGCTCGACCTGAGCCTGGTGACGCCGGCGAACCCGAAGCTCCTGCTCGCGGACATCCGCGCTGTGGCGCCGGGCACGCGCATCATCCTGCTCGCCGACGACCTCGACCGCGCCTCGGTGCGCGCGGCGCACGACGGGGAGATCGACGGGCTCATCCTCGAGAGCTCCAGCATCGCTGAGTTCGTCGCCGCGGTACGCCAGGTCGCAGCCGGCCAGGCGGTCTTCCCGAAAGGCTTCCTCGGCGCGGTCCACCGCGCAGATGCCGGCGAGCGGACGTGGCGCCTCAGCGGCCGCCAGCGGGAGGTGCTCGACCTGCTGGCCGAGGGCCTGCCCAACGAGAGCATCGCCCAGCGGCTGTTCATCTCGACGAACACCGTGCGCTTCCACGTGCGCGAGATCTATCACCGCCTCGGTGTCCACAACCGCGTCCAGGCCGCGCGCATCCTCGAGGAGCAGCGGCACCGCAGCTAGCCGTTCGGACGGGTCTGAACAGTCTGTCCTGAGGGAACCCCCCGGCCTGCGGAGCGGGCGAAAGACCACCCTTCTGACCGTTGCCCGGCCCATACAACGGAATCTAGCTTGCAGCGGTCCACCGAATCGCCAACGACGGCGGCTCGCGCTCGATCTAGGAGGACTGGATGTCCAGAAGTTCCCGTATGCGACTGTGGTCGCGGATGACAGCCACGATCGCCGGAGGCGCGGTAGCCGCGCTGTCCGTGCCGGCCGTGGCCGGAGCCGTCAACGCTCCGGACCCGCAGACCACCAACACTCCGTACACCGCGTGGAGCGGTGAGCAGATCCGGCTCGTGAAATGCGACCCCGCGCTCAGGGACGCCGAGAACGGCGATCTGCTGATCGAGTCGTGGTCGGGCGATCCCGACACGCGCCCGCAGACGGAGTTCTCGACCGCGCATTTCTTCACAGGCAAGAACGAGCTCCCGTGCGCATCGGCCGACGTCGCATCACTGGGTTCAGGACTGGCCCGAATCAAGTTCGTTGCAACCAACGGCTCGGGTGATCCGATCCTCAAGCACCAGTTCCTCGCGATCTGGATGACGTTCAACGATCCCGTGATCCACGAGATCTCGGCGACCGATCCGACCGGTGGTCCGGCGGGCTCCGCGAACGAGGTCGGCGACCCCGCCGGCGATGGCTCGTTCACGGCAGGCTCGAGGAACGGCCGCGCGCAGGTCACCGTTACCGGCTCCTTCCCGTGGAAGGGCCTGGTGGCGACGCTGCCCAACGACTGGCCGGCGCTCGCCAGTCAGCTCGCGGTGTCCAGCTCCGCGGATCCGTCGGGCGACGCAATGCGCTGGGACATCCACGACGACCAGCTGAAGACCGAAGGCCACGTGGCCGGGTTCTGCAGCCCCGTCTCGCCGGTCGGGATCGACGCGGTCGCCAACTGCCAGGGCGGCGGTGACGCCGGGCCGTTCTCAAATGTGTTCGGACAGGGCCAGGAGCCCGCGTTCGGGCCCTTCGACTCGCTGCGTCCGCACACGCTGCTCAGCGACGGCAAGCTGGACTCGGGCGACGCCCCGATGCCGGCGGCACGCGTGGACTTCACCATCGCCCCGAACTCCGGGGCGCCAGGTGACATCAGCGGTGTCGGACTGCTCGCGAAGGCAAACAAGAGCAACGTCTACAGCCGCAACGGCAACGGTGCGAGCGATGGCTCGGCGCAGAACCTGTACGCGCCGTACTACAAGCAGTGGATCCCAGCCACGAGCGCCCCGGCGCCCGAGGCCTCGGGGGTCGACGGGCCGGCGAGCGGCAACGACTTCGCCGGATTCCTCGTCGACGGCCTCTACGACAACTGGGACATCGCGAGCACGCTCTCGGCCGCCGTCCCGACCGACACGTCGTGCAACCGCACGATCGGCGAGCCGCGCACCACGCCGGGGGGAGCGCAGTCGGTGGCCGTCTACACCGATGAGCATGGAGAGGCCCAGGTGCAGTTCCAGCCGTACGCCGCGGGGTTCTTCTTCGACTCGCTCGCGGGTGTGCTCAACGCCAACGAGGGTTGTGACCTGCAGGACGTCGGCGTGCTCGGCACGGCGGCGATCAGCGCGACGGTTCGCTACCCCTATCAGCCGGTCGACTATCCCGCGAGGACGTCGTCCGCACTGGCGAAGACGGTGCACAACCTGTTCAACAAGTCGCTGTCCTACTACCCCAAGGGCCCCGGAGCCGCGAACGACAACGTTCGCATCGTCGTCGCCCACGCGAACGACATCGATGGGACCCCGTTCGCTGGTGAGCGGGTCTGCTTCTACCTGACAGGCCAGGCAGCAGGCGGGACCGGGTTCACCGGGACCGTGCAGACCAGCAAGGGGCCGCTCACCATCGGCGGTTACGGGGCCGGCTCTGACGGGCCGAACTCGCTCTGCCGCAGGCTGGACGAGCACGGCAACGCTGCCATCGAGGTGTTCGCCAGCGGCGGGACCGTCGACGTGGTCAGCCGGTTCGTCGACGAGGGTCTGATCCGCGACGTGCTGGTCGACTTCTCGACGGGGGGCTCGACGGGCAGCACGTCTCCGAACGGGCCGTTCGTTCCGACCAGCAGCCCGGCCGGCGGCACCGCCCCGACGCCGGCGGCGCTTGCCAAGGCGTTCGGAAGCTCGCTTCCGGACAGCGTGGTGAAGAGCGCCAAGGCAGTGTCCAAGGCCAAGACTCGGGTCGCGCTGTCGCGGATCGTCCGCGACAAGCAGGGAGCCCGTTGGCTCATCGTGCGGGTCAACTCCAGCAAGAAGGCGGCCCGGATCCGGGTCCGCATGCTGGGTGCCAACCGCAGAGTGGTTCGTTCGACCGTCCGGTCGGTCAGGACGAACCGCAAGGTGCGCGTGCTGAAGCTCAGCCCGTCCACCAAGACGGTGAAGGTGGTCCTCGCCGTCTAACGATCAGCCCTCCACGCGGAGTCCGCCCCAGGGAGGGGGCGGGCTCCGCCGAGGAGGAGCTAGCTCAGTGCCGGTCCTCGGCGGCTGCCGGAGGCCGCGACTCCTCGGCCAGCGACGTGATCGCAAGCGCGCCGCGCGAGGCCTCCTCCAGCACCTCGGCGGCCTCCTCGGCCGAGCGCGCGTAGAGCTCCACCAGCAGGTGGACGACGATCCGGGTGTCCTCGTCGTGCTTGTGGAAGCGCACGTGGGTGAAGAACTCGCGGGTGCCGTGGTCGCCGAAGGCGGCGAAGCTGAGGGCGTCACCGGCCTCGGGGCCGGAGCACGTCTCGACCTCGTCGGCGTCGACCGTGACGGTGCACGAGGCGACCCACGGCGTGCCGGCGATCATCCGCTCCCAGCGGTCCTCCACGGCCTCCACGCGGCCCTCGACGAAATGTAGGTGGGGCTGGTCGTGCATGCACTCCAGGCACTGCACGACCGCCTCCTGGACCTGGTCCACGACCTCCGCGCGCTCGCCCGTCTCCGGGTCGATCTTGTGGATGCCTTCGTAGTGGACCTGGATCTCGAGGTCAGTCGACCAGCAGCGGTAGCAGCGCAGCCACGGCTTGGCGTCGTCCATGGATCCATTCTAGGGTCGGGCCATGCCCCGCTTGGTCCATCTCGAGTTCGATTCACCAGTTGCGACACTGACGCTCAACCGTCCGGAGCGAATGAACACGATTACGAACGAGTTCATCGCCGACTTCCGCCATGCCTTCTCCGAGGCCCTGTCCGACGACCAGACCCGCGTCATCCGCCTCCGGGGCGCCGGCCGGTCCTTCTGCGCCGGCTATGACATCGACTGGGGCGCGGAGGCGATGCGCGACGCCGAGGCCGGCGCGCCGTGGGACCCGATGGCCGACCTGCGGATGATGTCGCGCTTCGTCGACACCTACATGGCGCTGTGGCGCTCGCCCAAGCCGGTCGTCGCCCAGGTTCACGGCTTCTGCGTCGGCGGCGGCACCGACTTCGCGCTGTGCAGCGACCTGATCGTGTGCGCCGAGGACGCGCGGATCGGCTATCCGCCCGCACGCGTGTGGGGCTCGCCGACCACGGCGATGTGGACCTACCGGCTCGGGCTGGAGCGATCCAAGCGCCTGCTGCTCACCGGCGACCCGCTCGACGGCCGTCGCGCGGTGGAGTGGGGCCTGGCCAGCGAGTGCCATCCGGAGGCCGAGCTGGACGCGGCCACGCTGGCGCTCTGCCATCGCATCGCGCTGCTGCCGGCCAACCAGCTGCAGATGATGAAGCTGCTCGTCAACCAGGTGATCGAGCAGATGGGGCTCAACACGACCCAGCTGATCGGCACGCTGCTGGACGGCGCCGCACGCCACACGCCCGAGGGTGTCGCGTTCTCGCGGGCCGCGCTGGACGACGTCCGCGCGGCGGTCCGCGATCGCGATGCGCCGTTCGGCGACTACGGGCAGGAACCGCGCTGAGCGGCCTGGTCGGAGCCGTGCTCGCCGGAGGGGCGGGCCGTCGCATCGCAGGCGACAAGGCGGTCGTGGAGCTGGCCGGGCGGCCGCTCGTGACCTACCCGGTGGCGGCGCTGCGGCTGGTCTGCGACGAGGTCGTCGTCGTGGCCAAGCGCGACACGGTGCTCCCGCCGCCGAGCGGGGAGTCCGCCGTGTGGGCCGAGCCCGACGAGCCGCGCCACCCGCTTGCCGGCGTGCGCCACGCGCTGCGCACGGCGGGCCAGCGCAACGTGCTCGTGCTGGCCTGCGACATGCCGTGCGTCCCCGAGGCGCTTCTACGCGCGCTCGTCGAAGCGGCGACGGGGGCGGGGGCAGTCGCCCGGGCGGGCGGCATCGTCCAGCCGTTGTGCGCCTGCTACACGCCGCTGGCGCTGCCGGGCCTGATGCACTTCGACCCCACGGCGCGCGCCACCGATGTGATCGAGGCGCTCGGCGTCGCGCACGTCGACTGGGAGGACGAGGACGCGCTGCTCAGCGTCAACGCGCCCGAGGACCTGTTGCGGGCGCACCACGTGCTGCTCAGCCGAACGTGAATGCGAAGCCTGAGACGCCAGGGGCGAACGTGAGCCGCAGGACATGCTCGCCGGCGGTCGCGAAGTCGGCCAGGGTGTAGAGGCGCTGCCGGGACACGTGCACGCGGCGGGTGCTGTGGCCGTCGACTCGCACGCGCACGTCGCCGCGGCCGCCCAGCACGAGGTAGACGTGGCGGGCGCGCACGTGCGCGGTAAGCGTCGCGTTGCGCACCGCGGTCGCGTCCTCGGGCGTGACGCGCCACGTGCCGCCGAATGCGAAATGGCTCAGCGGCAACGCCGCCGGAGCGCTGTAGGACCGCGTGCCGTCCGCGGGCTTGGCCGGAAGCCAGCGCTCCGCGCGCGCCGAGCCCAGGTAGGTCTCCGGTGTCGCCTCGCGCGAGATCGTGAAGGGATCGTGGGGCCTCGCCATGCCGCCCAGATGGGCGCCCCGTTCGGCGAGCAGGGCGCGTATTGCCGCCTCGCTCGTGTCGTAGCCGCCCTCGCCGAAGGACACGTGGCGCACCTTGCCACGCGCATCGATCAGGTACTCGGCGGGCCAGTACTGGTTGCCCCACGCCGACCACGTCGCCAGGTCGTCGTCCTGCACGACGGGGTAGCGGATGCCGAACGAGGCGATCGCGCGCTTGACGTTGCCGGCGTCCTTCTCGAAGCCGAACTCGGGCGAATGGACGCCGACGATCGTCAGCCCGGCCGCGCGGTAGCGCTTGTCCCACGCCTCGAGGTAGGGCAGCGTGCGGATGCAGTTGATGCACGTGTAGGTCCAGAAGTCGACGAGCACGACGCGTCCGCGCAACCCGGCCAGCGAGAGTGGCTTGGAGTTGAACCAGCGCTGCGTGCCGGTGAAGTCGGGCGCCGTGCCCAGGACCGGAAGCGGGGCGCGCGGGCCGCCCGCTGCCTGCTTGGAGCCGTCGGCTTGCGGCGTGAACCGCGCGTCCGGGCGGATGGCGTGCAGGCGCCTGTCGACGGCGCCGGACTTCTCCAGGCCCGCGGCCAGGTTGGCGTCGGGGGCGTGCTCGGCGATCGCCTTCTCGGCGCTGACGTCGAGGCGCGCGATCATCGCGAAGGCGGTGAGCACCAGCACCGCGCCGAGCGCACGCTGCACCGTGGCGGTGCGCGGAAGCAACCGCCGCCCGCCTGCCATCAGTCCCAGCAGCACGAGGGCGGAGCCGATCGCGTAGGCCAGCGCGACCAGGAGCGTGCGCACTGTCGTGCCGGTCGTCGCGCCCACGGAGATCACGGCGGCGAGGATCGGGCCGGCGCAGGGCGTGTAGACGAACCCGAGCGCGCCGCCGACGGCCAGCCCCGAGGTGAAGCCGTCGCCGCCGTCGGAAGGCCCGAACCGCGCCAGCCGCGACAGGGGCGCCTCGATGCGCGCCGCGAGAGCCGGCACCGCGAGCGCCACGCCGAAGATCACGAGGACGACGATGGCGACGTCACGCAGCACCGAGTCGCCGAGCCCGACGCCCTGCACCACCTTGGCGAGCACCGCGACCGTCAGCGTGAATGTGAGCGCCAGGCCGAGCACGATCCCCAGCGGGCGCCGGCGCCCGCCGGTCGCCCCCGCCGACAGCAGCGCGGGCAGCACGGGCAGCACGCACGGGCTCACCGCGGTGCCGGCTCCAGCGAGCAGGGCGAAGACGAGCAGCAATGCCACGCACCGATTGTCCCGGCCCGCGGCCGACCCGTGACCACGCGGTCGAACACGGCGCGCCGGAACTCAGAGTGCCATCGCACAGTGCACCGGATTTCTGCCGCCAGAACCGGGTTGTACACACGTTTCGGGCGACATGCGCGCGATCGAGAAGCTTCACCTGTGTGGGTCGTGCCGCCATCCGTTCGTGGTGCCGGAGGCGATCCTCGAGGTGGTCGGCCAGGGCGAGCAGTACGTGGTGGAGTTGCGCTGCGGCGACTGCGGATGGGCCCACGTCGGGGCCTATCCCGCCGCCGCGCTGGAGGAGCTCGACCGCGAGCTGGACCGCGCGCAGGCCGAGATCGAGGCCGCGCTCGAGGTGTGCGAGCTGGTCGATGAGCTCGAGCGCATCGACCGCTTCGTCGAGGCGCTGAATGCCGACCTGATCCTCCCGGAGGACTTCTGATGCGCCGCCTGCTCCCGGCGCTCTTGGTGCTGGTGGCCGCCGGCTGCGGATCTGCGACGGAGAGCAGCAACCTCGTCGGGCTCCCCGCGGGCGAGGTCGCGTGCCGCCTGGCGAAGGAGGGCGCGTCCTACCGGCTCGGCTCGGGCCCCGTCGTCAAGCCATCGCGCGAGGTCGCGTGCCAGCCCGGAAATGCCTCGGAGGTGCGCGTGGTGAAAGCGGTGCGCCGCGGACGCGTGGTGGTGCTGACCACCCGCTGCGCGCCGACCGTCGGCTGTCTCTAGCCGCCGATCGCGCTCATCGTCCGCGCCGGCTGGATGAAGCCCGGCTCGTTGACGCGGTGCTTGAGCTCCTTGCGCCAGATCGCGTCGCGCACGATCTGCTCGAGGTCGTCGTCTGAGGCGCCGGCGCGCAGCGGGCCGCGCAGGTCGGTCTCGTTGAGCGAGAACAGGCACGTGCGCAGCTTGCCGTCGGCGGTGATGCGGATGCGGTCGCAGTCCGAGCAGAACGGGTCCGAGACCGGGTTGATGAACCCGATGCGCCCGATCCCGTCGGCGAAGCTGTACGTGCGCGCGGTGGCGCTGGGCTCCCGCGGCTCGGGCTCGAGCGGGAGAACGGCGTGGATCGCGGCTCGGATCTCCTCACCGGTGAGGACCTGGTCGCGCGTCCACGAGCGGTCGCCGTCGAGCGGCATGAACTCGATGAAGCGCACCTCGTACGGATGCTCGCGGGCGAAGTGCGCGAAGGGGAGGACCTCCTGCTCGGTGAAGCCGCGCAGCGCCACGGCGTTGACCTTGATCGGGTGCGCCTCCGGGTGGGCGGCGAGCGCCTCGAGCCCGCGCAGCACCTGCGGCAGCGCGTCGCGCCGGGTCATCTCGAAGAAGCGGTCGCGCTGCAGCGAGTCGACCGAGACGTTGAAGCGGTTCACGCCCGCGGCGACGAGCGCGGCTGCGTCGCGCTCGAGCAGGAAGCCGTTCGTCGTCACGCTCAGGTCGCCGACCAGCGGCGCGAGCATGGCCGCCAGCTTGGGGAACTCGCGGCGCACGAGCGGCTCGCCGCCGGTGAGGCGCACCGAGCGCACGCCCATCTGTGCCAGGAGCCCGACGAGGCGCTCGATCTCCTCGAAGCGCAGCACGTCCGCGCGCTCGAGCCACGGCAGCCCCTCGGCGGGCATGCAGTACTGGCAGCGGACGATGCAGCGGACGTTGACCGACAGCCGCAGGTCGGCGATCCTGCGGCCGTGACCGTCATGGAGCGGCTCGCGGGCCATGGGCTGAGGATACGCTGCCGCGGTGCCGGTCCTCGCCCGCGTCGCCCTCGTCGTTGCCCTCCTGACGCTCGCCGCATGCGGCTCGCAGAAGCCGGCGGATGCGGTTCGCAGCTCGGTCGATCGCTTCGGCAAGGCGGTGGCCGACCGCGATTACCAGGAGCTGTGCGACAACCTCCTGGCCGGCAACCTGATCGTCGCCCTCGAGGACCACGGCGTGCCCTGCGAGCTCGCGCTGAAGGCGGGCCTGGGCCAGGCCCGCGCCCCGAAGCTCGACATCCGCACGATCAGCGTCAATGGCGACAAGGCGCTCGCCGCCGTCCATTCGACCGCAGCCAACCAGCCGCCCAGCGACGACACGCTCAGCCTCCACCGCGAGCACGGCAAGTGGAAGATCTCGGCGCTCGCGCGCCCCGAGCCGCAGCCGCCGGCGGCGAAGCAGCCCTAGCGGCGGCTGGTTCGGCGAAGCTCTAGCTCGCGCCCTGTGCGAGCTCCGAGACCGGCTGCCACTCCCGCCAGGTCGCCAGGCGACCCTCGTAATCCTGCTCGGCGATGCCCAGCGGGGCGCTGCCGAAGAAGACACGCAGCGGCGGGTCGTCGGCGTCGACGACGCGCATGACGGCTTCGGCTGAAGCCGTTGGATCGCCGGCCGAGCTTCCCATCCGCGCTCGCCGCTGCTGGGAGGCTTGGTGCGCTTCCCGGTAGGCGTCGAGCGCCTCGGCGTGCCGTGCCGACGAGCCACCCCAATCGGTCGCGAAGCCTCCCGGCTCGATGAGCGTCACGTGGATCCCGAAGCGCTGGACCTCCTGCGCGAGTGACTGGCTGAGGCCCTCCAGGGCCCACTTCGACGCGTGATACATCCCGATCCCCGCAAACGCCGAGATCCCGCCGATCGACGACACCTGCAGGAAGTGCCCCGAGCCCTGCGCACGCAGGAACGGCAACGCGGCCTGCGTCACCCACAACGCACCGAACAGATTCGTCTCGATCTGCTCCCGAGCGTCCTGCTCGCTGAGCTCCTCCACCATCCCGAACTGGCCGTAGCCCGCGTTGTTGACGACGACGTCGAGCCGGCCGAAGTGCTCGTGCGCGTCCCGCACCGCCTTGAACACCGCCTCGCGGTCGGTCACGTCCAGCGCCATGGGCAGCAGGGCCTCTCCGTGCTCCCGCGCCAGGTCGTCAAGCGTGCTGGGATCGCGCGCCGTCCCGGCGACCCGATCGCCGCGCTTCAACGCCGCGTTGGCCCACTCCCGGCCGAAGCCGCGCGACGTTCCGGTGATGAACCACGTCTTGTTCGCCATGTCCTTCAGGCTAGAGATCGGCCCCCGCCTGGCCTGCGAGGACGGCTAACGCCGTGTGATCACGAAGATCGCCGCGATGGCGAAGGCGATCTGGCCGAACGCGAGCGCGGTGCCGAGGTTCGCGGCGCCGAGGAGTCCGGCCAGCGCGGCGGCGCCGGCGAACGCCCCGAGCATGATCAGCAGGTCGGTCCTCACGCGATCCTCGTCTCCAGGGCGGCGGTGAGCGCGGGCACGTCGAGCCCTTCGTCCTGGGAGGCGAGGAAGTCCTGCGCCGCGCGGCGGCCACCGAGCGCGCGCATCCCGCGCTCGCCGTGCTCGGCTGCGAAGTCCGCGAGCGCGCTCGCGCGCCGCGATGCGGTGCGCCGCTGAGCGAGGTCGAGCGCGGCGCGATGCTCGTCCAGCGCCGCCACGAGCTCGTCGATGCCGCTGGGTGGGGCGAGCGAGGAGACCGCGACGACCTGGGTGCGCCCGCCGAGCGAGCGCATCGCGGCGTTGAGGTCTCGCCGCGCTCGCAACGCGATGTCGCCGAGATCGGCCTTCGTGACGACGAGCACGTCGGGGATCTCCATGATCCCGCTCTTGAGGAACTGCAGGACGTCGCCGCTGCCCGGTTGCACGATGACGGCCACGGTATCGGCCACCTCGGCGACGTCGGTCTCGCTCT
>JAWVFZ010000292.1:0-28089 GCA_033855555.1 Solirubrobacteraceae bacterium | reverse complement strand
CCACCAGTCCGGTGACCACGTCGTAGACATGTCCGGACACTCCGATGCGCGGGGAGATTGCGGGTGCGGAGCGAAGGCGCTCGACGTCGTGGGTGACCGTCGTCGTGGGGTCGATCACGGCATGTTCCTGCAGGCTCGATTCCTCCGCGCCGATCCGCTCGGCATATGCGCGGCGGAACGTGTCGTCGGCGAGCGCTGCGGACCCGCACTGGTTGTGGTGGATGACGGCGACCTCGAACAGCCGGCCGTCGGGCAGGAAGCTCTCGGCGATCTGGCCGATGAAGGCGATGTCGTCGATCACCTCCGGAGTGACCCGCCCGCCGACGTTGCGGACGACCATCGCGTCGCTGAGTCCGAGGCCGAGGAACTGCGCGGGGTCGACGCGCGGGTCGAGGCACGTGATCACGAACAGGCGCAGGTTGGGGAAGACGACGGCGCCTCGATGGCCACCGGCGGCGGCAAAGGCGCGGTTGCTTTCGAGCGCGGAGCCGATGCCGGTGACGCGCGGGGCGAGTTGGCGCGCAACTTGCGTCATACAAGCCAAGCTAGGCAGGAGTGCGACTTTTGTCAAGCAAGTTGGCTAGGCTCTGGTCGTGCTTCAACGCGACTATCCAGGTCAGGTCTGCTCGATCGCCCGATCCCTGGAAGTCATCGGCGAGCGCTGGACGCTGCTGATCGTGCGCGACGCCGTTCTCGGCATGACGCGGTTCGAGGAGTTCCAGGAGAGCCTCGGGATCGCCTCCAACGTGCTCACCAACCGGCTCAAGCTGCTGTGCGACGAGGAGGTGCTCGAGCGTGTTGCGGACCCGCAGCGTCCCGGCCGCCCCAAGTACGTTCTCGCCGAGAAGGGACGCGAACTCGCTCCCGCCCTGTTCGTGCTGATGAAATGGGGCGACCGCCACTACCCCACGCCGAACGGCCCGCCCCGGCTCACGCTCCACGCCGACTGTGGGGGCAGCATCGGCTCAGACCTCCGCTGCGACCGCTGCGGCAGACAGGCGAAGGGCGGCGAGATCGAATTCCCTCTCGGACCGGGAGCGCCGCGCTGACCTGGGCGGTTCGTCGAACGGCTACGGTGCTCCGGTGTCCCCGGACCTGTTCGCGGGAGTCCGCGTCAGCGATTACGAGACGGCGAGACCCTGGTACGAGCGCCTGCTCGGCGCAGAGCCGTCGTTCATCCCGCATGCGACCGAGGCGGTCTGGGAGCTCGCGGAGCATCGCTTCCTGTTCATCGTGGAGGACGCCGCGGGCGCCGGCCGAGCGCTTCACACGATCTTCGTCGACGACCTGGACACGCTCGTTGCGGACATGTCCTCGCGCGGCATCGAACCCGACGAACGGGTCACGTATCCGGGTAAGGCGCGCAAGGCGATCTATCGCGACGCCGACGGCAACGAGATCGGCTTCGGCGGCGCGATCGATTGACCCGGTCAGCTCGACGGCTCGGCTTGGGCGAGCTGAGCCCCCATGATCGGAAGCCCGCGTCACGAGCGGGCTTCCGCGTTTGCGGACTCAGTACGTCGACGCCGTGAGCCCGCCGTCGACCAGGATGAACTCGCCGTTGACGAACGATGCCTCATCGGAGGCAAGGAACAAGACCGCCTGGGCGACCTCGCGCGGATGGGCGATGCGCTTGCCGGGGTAGGAGCCCTCCATCTCGGCCCGTGCCGCCGCCGGATCTTCGGTGGCTGCGAAGTACTTGGCGATCATCGGTGTCTCCATGTCGCCCGGCGAGACGCAGTTGGCGCGGATGCCGTCCTTGGCGTAGTCGACGGCGATCGCCCGGGTGAGGCCGAGCACCCCGGTCTTGGTGGCCGTGTAGGCCGGCAGGAACGGGTCCCCCGTGTGGGCGAGGATCGACGCGGTGTTGACGATGGCCCCGCCGCCGTTGCCGCGGAACGCCAGGATCGCCGCCCGACAGCCCAGGAAGACGCCCTTGAGGTTGACGTCTGTCACCCAGTCGAACTCTTCCTCGGAGGTCTCGTGCAGCGGCTTCTCGAGCTGGACGCCGGCGTTGTTGTGGATGATGTGGAAGCCGCCGAGCTCATCCCGTGCGCGGCTGATGGCCGCGTCGAAGTCGCCGGCCACGGTGACGTTGCCGGTGTGGGCCAGGGCGGTGCCACCGTCCGCCGCGATCTCCTCCGCCACCGTCGCGGCGGCCTCGCCGTTGAGGTCGAAGACCAGGACTGCGGCGCCCTCGCCGGCCATGAGGCGCGCCACCTCGCGGCCCAGCCCCGAGCCCCCTCCGGTGACGATCGCCACCTTGTTCGCAAGCCGTGTTCCCATGTCGCTTCCTTTCATGTGATGGTCGTTCCGCCGTCGAGCGCCAGCGCGGCGCCGGTGGCGTAGGTGGAAGTCGCGAGGTAGACGATCGCCTCGGCAACCTCCTCCGGTGTGCCGCGGCGGCCGAGCGGCACGCGCGCGTCGCTCTCGCGGAGCGCGGCTTCGTAGTCGCCGGTCCCCTCGAACTCTGCGTCGAGCATGGGCGTGTCGATCGGCCCCGGCGACACGGCATTGACGCGCACGTCGGGAGCGAGCTCGACCGCGAGCGCACGGGTCAGGCCCGTCACGGCGGCCTTGGAGGCGCAGTAGGCGACGTAGCCGGCCGCGCCCATGTTCGCCATCTCGGAGGCGACGTTGACGATCGCGCCGCCGCCGGACTCGCGCATCCGCAGCCCGGCGTCGCGCGCGACGAAGAACGTGCCGCTCAGGTTGATGTCGATGACCTGCTGCCACGCCTCGGGCGTCGTCTCGGCCAGCCCGAGCGTCGGGCAGACCCCGGCGCTGTTGACCGCGACGTCCAGCGCGCCGAATCGATCGACGAGCGCGTCGAGTGCGGCGGCAACCTGGCCGGGATCGGCGACGTCGGCGGTGAGTGCAAGCGCGTTCTCGGCTCCGAGCTCGTCGACGAGCTGGTCGAGGGCCTCGCGGCGGCGGCCGAGCAGGCCGACCTTCGCCCCGCGCGCGGCGAATGCGCGCGCCGTCGCGGTCCCGATGCCCGACGAGGCGCCCGTGATGAGGATGACGTCGCTCATCGTCATGCGGCGACCGGGACGCGGTTGAGCGCCTGCGCGGCCGGCAGGCAGTCCAGCTGTTGATTGGCTGCGACGGGCGCGTAGGTCACGTGGCCCGCCGCGACGTTGAGGCCCGCCATGAATCCGGGATCGGCCTGCAGGGCCGCGTGGACGCCCTCCTCCGCCAACCGCAGGATGTAGGGCATCGTCGCGTTCGTCAGCGCGAACGTCGAGGTGATCGGCACCGCGCCGGGCATGTTGGCCACGCAGTAGTGCGTCACGCCGTCGACCTCGTAGGTCGGGGCGCTGTGCGTCGTCGGGCGCGAGGTCTCGAAGCAGCCACCCTGATCGATCGAGACGTCGACGAGCACCGCGTGCTCCTTCATCAGCGCCAGCTGCGCGCGCGTGATCACGTGCGGCGCCTTGGCGCCGTGCACGAGCACCGCGCCGATGACGAGGTCTGCCTCAGGCAGCATCTGCTCGATGCTCAAGGTGGTGGAGAAGACCGTCGAGCAGCGGTTGTTCAGCAGAAAGTCCAGCTCACGCAGCCGGTCGATCGAGCGGTCATAGATGTAGGTCTCGGCGCCCATGCCGATCGCGATCTCCGCCGCCGTCAGCCCGACGACGCCACCGCCGATGATCATCACCTTGCCCGCCGCCACGCCTGGCACGCCGCCCAGCAGCAGGCCGCGGCCGCCGAGCGGCTTCTCGAGCATGAAGGCGCCGGCCTGGGTCGCGATCTTGCCGGCCACCTCGCTCATCGGCGCGAGCAGCGGCAGCCGCCCGCGGGCGTCCTCCACCGTCTCGTAGGCGATACAGGTGGCGCCCGAGTCCATCAGGCCGCGCGTCAACGCGGAGTCCGGCGCGAGGTGCAGGTAGGTGAACAGCGTATGGCGCGGCTCGAGCATCGCCACCTCGACGGGCTGGGGCTCCTTGACCTTGACGATCATGTCCGCCGCGGCGAACACCGCCTCGGCGTGGGGAAGGATGCGCGCGCCCTGCTCGACGTACTCGGCGTCGGGGATCGCCGATCCCAGGCCGGCGCCCTGCTGGACGACGACCTCATGGCCGCGGTCGAGCAGCTCGCGAACGCCCGCGGGCGTCAGTGCGACGCGGTACTCGTCCGTCTTTATCTCGGTCGGAACGCCGACTTTCATAAAACCTCCTGGCGGTTTCTGCTGAATTGCGCGAAGTCGGCCACGAGCGTCAGCGGCTGTCGCGCCGGCGAGCTGCGAGGCGGGCGACGGGGCGGAAGGCCTTCTGCCGGGCCAGGGCGTACCCCGCCTTGCGGCCGGCGTCGGTCTCCATCACGCGGTGGATGAGCGTTCGGCCTTGGCGGCCGGCGCCGTTCGACGGACGGGCCGCGGGGGCGGTGCCGGCCCCGGTGTCGGCCAGGGCGGTGTGGGCGGCATTGTGCCCCGAGGCGCCCATGACGCCGCCGCCGGGATGCGTGCCCGAGCCGCAGAGGTAATAGCCGGCGACAGGCGTGCGGTAGTCGGACAGCTCGGGCAGCGGGCGGGCGCCGAAGAGCTGGTCCAGGAACATCGCCCCGTGGAAGATGTTGCCCTCGGTCAGCCCGTAGTCGCGCTCGATGTCGAGCGGCGTGATCGTGAGCGACGCGAGGATGTGGTCGCGGATGCCGGGTGCGTAGGCCTCCAGATCGGTCAGCACGCGCTCGGTGAACTCCTCCTTGCGCGAGTCCCAGTCGCCCTCTGCCAGCGTGTAGGACAGCTGCTGGACGCCGAGCGTGAGCGTGTGGCGCCCCGGCGTCGACAGCGACGGGTCGGTCAGCGATTGGATCACCGCCTCGATGACGAACTCGTCCGGGAACTCCCGGCGGCGCTGGGCCTCCCAGCCCTTCTCGAAGTTCGCAACGGTCGCGCCGAGCAGCTGGTGGCCGCGGTGCTGTGGCCCCTCGCCAGGGCCGTCGAACCCGAGATACGCGGGCAGCTCGTCGACGAGCAGGTGGATGCGCGCCATCGAGCCGCGCATGTCGATGCCCTCGACGCGCTTGCGCAGCGGGGCGGACAGCGTGCCGGGCGCCAGCAGCCCGAGTAGCGAGCGCTTGGGGTCGGCGTTGGAGAGCACGAGCGGCGCGGAGAGCTCTTCGCCACCCTCCAGGCGCACGCCGCGCACGCGGCCGCCGTCGGTGAGCACCTCGGCGACGCGCGCGCCGAGGCGGATCTCGGCGCCGTGGTGGCGCGCGCCATCGGCCAGCGCCTGCGAGATCCCGCCCATGCCGCCGCGGACGAAGCCCCACTGGCCGAACTGGCCCTCGAACTCGCCCCAGGAATGATGACCGTAGGTGTAGGCCGTGCCCGGCGTCGACGGTCCGCCCCAGATCGACACCATGCCGAGGAACGTCATGTGGCCCTTGAGATGGTCCGACTCGAAGTACTTGTCCAGCAGATCCTTCGTCGAGAGCAGCACGAACTCGTCGAACAGCTCCTGCTCGCCGGCATCCTCGAAGGCCTTGAGGACCTCGGAGCGCGACGGCGGCGAGCGCAGCAGGAACGGCGTGATGAGGCTCGAGAAGCGCTGCATCCGCAGCCCGAAGTCGAGGAAGGTCTGGGCGTCGGCCTTGGAGTGCGACTCGATCTCGCGCAGCGTGAGGTCGAGCTCGGGGTACACGAACATGTGGCTGCCGTCGCGGAACAGGCTGAAGCTCGCGACGTCGGCCTGGTAGAGCTCGAGGCCGAAGCGCTTGAGCTCGAGCTCGGCGATGATCTCCGGACGCAGCAGCCCGGCGATGAACGCGCACGAGGACCAGCGTGCGCCCGGGATCAGCTCCTCGGTCACGCACGCGCCGCCGACGACGTCGCGCGCCTCGACGACGAGCACGCGCCGCCCGGCGCGGGCGAGGTAGTTGGCGGCGACGAGCCCGTTGTGGCCCGCCCCGATCACGATGGCGTCGTAGGAGGAAGCCATGGTCAGCTGGGCCGGATCGGCGTGACGAACAGCGTTCGCACCGCGTCGGGATCCGCAAGCTCTTCGAACCCGCGCGTGACCGGCTCGAGCTCGGGGTCGTGGTCGCGCACCTGCTCCCAGGCGCTCCACGAGCTGACGTGCATCACCTCGATGATGTCGGCGCCGACCGTGGCGGCGTCGGCTGCCGGCACGCGGTAGGCGTCGAAGCCGAGCACGACGTCCTTGGCCAGACAGGTCGGCTGGTCGACCGTGGCCGAGAACTCCGCGAAGCGGGCGGGGTCCACGCCCGAGCGCATGCGGATCAGGTTGATGGCGATGACCTCGTCGCCGCGCTCGCTCATGCTCCTTGCTCCTCGTGCTCGATGTCCTCGGGGGTCTCGTACCAGCGCTTGCGCTCGCCGATCCGGGCGCGCATCTTCCAGCGCCGCGACTTGGGCGCCTCGTCCAGATGCGCGAGCAGGGTGTCCAGACGGCGTCCGGCGACCGCCAGCGTGTCGGCGACCTCCGCGTCGGCGCCTCGGCTCAGCCGCTCGGCGGCCTCGCGCACGCGGCCGCCCACGAGCGTCGCGGTGCGCCACCAGCCCCAGTCGTTGAGGCACAGCTCGTCGATGCGCTCCAGGCTGATCGCGCCCTCGTTCTCACCGAAGTCGTGGTCGGCAAGCAGCGCGAGCGCGTCCTGGAGGTCCTTCTCGTTGGTGTCCATGACCTGCAGCTTCGAGAGCAGCAGGTCGGCCGGGCTGAGCGTCCGGGCGTGGCCGGCGAGGCGGTCGCGCATGTCGAGCTGATGGCACATCTCGATCCGGTCCAGGAAGACGTCGGCCTCCCAGCGGCCGTGCGGGGCGCGGAAGAACAGCCGCCGCTGACCGTGCAGCACGTTGAACTCCTCCTCGGGCGCGTACCCGAGCCCGCCGAAGAACGCGCCCAGGTCCTCGGCGTCGCGGCTGAGGCCGAAGAAGTCGATGTCCTGGTAGCCGCGGCGCAGCGGGGGCCGGCGGGCGCTCGGGCTGAGCAGGGCGACCGCCACCCCGCCGGTGGCCCGCAGGAGCACCCCTGCACGCTCGGCCTCCTGCAGGATCGCGTCGGCCTCGGCGACCGGGTCGGACGTGTCTGACAGGGGCGGCGGAGGGGCCGCTGCCATCACGCCTCCTCCTCTCCGAGCGCGACCATGACGTGCTTGATCTCCGTGTACTCCTCGAGGGAGTAGATGGACATGTCGTTGCCGTGGCCGGACTGCTTGAAGCCGCCATGGGGCATCTCGGGGACGATCGGCATGTGGTCGTTCACCCACACGGTCCCGAACTGGAGCCGGCGGGCGGCGCGCATCGCGCGGCCGACGTCGCGGGTGAACACCGAGGCCGCCAGGCCGTACTCGACGTCGTTGGCCCAGGCCAGCACCTCGCGCTCCTTCGAGAATCGCGTGACCGAGACGACCGGTCCGAAGACCTCCTTCTGCACGATCTCGGAGCCCTGGGCGGCGTCGACGACGAGCGTCGGCGTGTACCAGAACCCGGCGGACTCGTCGCTGGAACCGCCGGTGGCGACGGTGGCGCCGTCGTCCGCGGCGCGGTCCACGAAGCCGGCGATGCGCTCGCGCTGGGCGGCCGAGATCACGGGGCCCATCTCGGTGTCCTCGCTTGCCGGGTCCCCCACGGCGATCTCCTGGACCGCGCGGGTCAGCTCGGCGACGAAGTCGTCGTGGATGCCGTCGGCGACGTAGACGCGCGAGGCCGCCATGCAGTCCTGGCCCGAGTTGCCGTAGCCGCCCTCGCGGACCTTCTGGACCACGAGCTCGAGGTCGGCATCGTCGAAGACGATGACCGGCGCCTTGCCGCCGAGCTCGAGATGCACGCGCTTGAGGTTGTCGGCGGCCGCGCGCGCGACGTTCTTGCCGGTGCGCGTGTCGCCCGTCAGCGAGGACATCCGCACGCGCGGGTGGCGGATGAGCGCGGCGCCGACGTCCTCGCCGTGACCCGTGACGACGTTCAGCACGCCCTCGGGGAACAGGTCGGCAGCCAGCTCGGCGAGTCGCAGCGTCGTCAGCGGCGTCTGCTCGCTGGGCTTGAGCACCAGCGTGTTGCCCGTCATCAGCGCCGGCGCGATCTTCCACGTCGCCATGAGGATCGGGAAGTTCCACGGCGCGACCGAGCCGATGACCCCGAGCGGGTCGCGGCGGAGCATGCTCGTGTAGCCCTTCAGGTACTCGCCGGTCGCCCGGCCTTCGAGCACACGGGCGGCGCCGGCGAAGAAGCGCAGGTTGTCGACGACGAACGGGATCTCGCCGCGTGCGACGCCGATCGGCTTGCCGACGTTGGCCGACTCGAGCTGCGCGAGTTCCTCGGCGTGGGCGTCCACCCGGTCGGCGAGCGCCAGCAGGCGCTCGGCGCGCTCGCCGGGGGTCGTGTCGGCCCAGTCCTCGAAGGCGGCCTCGGCAGCGGCGACCGCGACGTCGACGTCGCGCGCCGAGCCTCTCGGGACCTGCGCGATCTCTTCGCCGCTGGCAGGGTTGACGACAGCTTCGGTCGCGCCGTCGGCGGCGTCGACCTGGCGGCCGTCGACGAACATCTGTAGGGAGACGGGAGTGGTGGTGGACATGCGGTTCGGAAAGCTCCTGGTCGGTTCAGCCGGTGGTGGGGACGTAGCGCTTGACGCTGTCGCCGTCGAGGTCGACGACGACGCCCTGCAGCGTCCAGTCGGAGTACGCGCTGCCGGGGTTGATGCACGTCGTGCGGCCGAGCTTCTGCATGCCGCGCGACTCGTGGATGTGGCCGTGCAGGGACAGCAGCGGCTGGTAGTTGAGGATCGCGTCGCGCACGGCGGTGCTGCCGACCGCCGCCTGGATCGTCCCGCCGCGCTTGACACGGTCGCCGCCTTCGATCTCGGGCGCGGAGTCCAATCCCGTGCCGTGCGGCGGCACGTGGATGTTGAAGATCGCCCGGTCCATGTCGTTGATCCGGTCGGCGAGCGCCGCGATCTTGGCCGCGAGCTCCTCCTCCGTGCACTCGCGCGGCGTGTCCCACGGGGTGTTGTTGGACCACCCGAGGCTGAGCATCTCGTAGCCGCCCGTCACGGTCATGATCTCGCCCTCGGGCGACTTGATGAACGGCGCGGCGCGCAGCACCTCGTCGACGCTCATCTCGTCGTCGTTGCCCGGCGTGAAGATGACCTGCAGCCCGGAATCGGCCAGGCGTTCGGCGGCGAGCTCGGTCCACTGCTTGAGCGTGCTGAGCATCACGGACTCGAAGAGGTCGCGCAGGCGGGCTGGGTCCGCCGTGATGACGGCCAGCTCCTCCTCGCTCATCCGCACGGGGTAGAGCCCGTTGTTCTTGATCTGCTTCTCGAGGTCGGCGAACTCCTCCGGGCTGGAGGGCCGCACGGTGCGTCCGGCCCAGTCGCAGCGCCAGCCGTCGGCGTCGGACCCGACGACGGGAATGATCATCTTGCCGGTGCAGTCGCCGCCCATGATCACCACGCTGGCCTCGTACGTCTCGCCGGCGTGCAGGAACTTGCGGAAGCAGATGTCCGAGCCGTGCAGGTCGGTGCAGAAGAACAGCCGTGTGACGGCGTCGCCCCCGCCCGGGTGCGCCTTGCGCTTGGACCGTCCCAGCATTCAGCTACTCGCTGGGCAGGTCGCGGTAGACGAGCGACAGGTCGAGGTTGTCCTTGCTGCGCCGGTACAGCTTGGACGAGACGTAGACGATCGCCGAGATCGCGTAGCAGCCGAACACGAACAGCAGGCCGTCGGTGCCGTTGAGCGCAAGCTCGTTGGCGAACAGCGCCTGGTAGTCCACGAAGACGACGAACACCAGGAAGACCGCTGCCGCGAGCGACATGACCGGGATGCCGAAGAGCTTGTGCTTGGCCGCGACCGTCGACTCGAACATCTCGCGCTTGCGGTAGGGGAACACCATCGCCGCCACCATCGTGGCCGCGAAGCCGGTGATGTTGAGGATGAGCAGGCCCAGCGTCAGCGACACGAACGTGTGGACGAAGGCGTAGAGCACAACGGCGATCACGCAGCCCGCCGAGAACACCGCGATCGCGGCGATCGGCGTGTGCGTGCGGCGGTTCACCTTGCCCATTGCCTCGGGCAGCACACGGTCGAACGCCATGGCGATGATCACGCGCGTGCCGCCCAGCGTGATGTTCGGGAACCACATCACGAACCACGCCAGGAACATCACGAACGCGACCCACGTCAACAGCGCGCTGCTGGACAGGAGCGCCACGAAGAAGCCGAAGAACGGCGGCACGGGCAGGGGGTTCGTGCCGGTCCCGCCGCCATAGAAGAGCTGGCCGCTGGCGTAGAGGAACGCATGGCCGACGCGGCTGACCAGCAGCGCCGCGACGATCGCGACCACCACGAAGGAGAACACCTCCGCGCCGACGATCGCGCGGACATTCGCCTGCAGGCTGTTGGCGCGCTTGATCTCGCCGGCCTGCATGACGCCCCACGCCGGGTAGATCAGCGCGAAGGACGCGATCACGCTGGCCAGGATGGTGTCCTTCAATGAGAAGGCGAAGTTGGCCGAGCCACCGTGCTTGATCGTCAGCGCGTAGGCGTTCTGCGTGTGGTAGTGGGCCGACATGAAGCTGTTGAAGTTGGTGATGAAGTCCTGCTTGCTGGTGAGCAGCAGCGCGAGCAGGACGACCGTCAGGCAGGCCATGCCGACCCAGAACACGTAGCGCTGCAGCAGCGCGTAGAGGCGCAGGCCGCGGATGTTCACGAAGGCCGACCAGGCGACGCAGGCGAGGCCCGTGACGAAGATGCCGACGCTCGTGGGGAACCACGCGCCTGCATCCCTCAGCCAGCCGACGTCGTAGTGGGCTCCCAGCAGCAGCAGGAAGGGCGACAGGATCAGGTTGGCGCCGAACCAGCCGGCCAAAGCCATCCAGATCATCTGCGAGATCGTCACCGCCGTGAAGGCGAAGAGCGTGGCCACTCCACCCCCGAGCACGCGGCTCTGGAAGACGTAGTCACCGCCCGACCGCGGCATCGCGGTCGTGAAGTACGCGTAGACAACCGCCTCGAAGGTGCAGAACACCCCCGCGATGACCAGCGATAGCCACAGGCTGGCCCGCGGATAGGTCACGGTTACCAGCACGTAGGACAAGGCCACGTTCAACACGATGTTGATCGCGAACATGTTGTAGATCCACGCGTCGACCTGAGAGAAGTCCCGCACGAGGCCCGATGCCTTGCGGGCGAATCCGGGGGTCGGACCGGGCGCGGCCGCGGGCCCGCCCTGCGTGATAGAGCTCATGAAGCTTCCTTTACGGCCGTGGTCGATGTGGCGTTGGTCGGGACGACGTCGAGAGTCGATCGGTGGTCATGGCGCGTCCTTTGCCACGACGCCGAGCAGCATCTGCTCGGCCTTGGCCAGTTGGTGGACCATGAGCTCGGTGCAGCGCGCGACGTCGCGCGCGAGGATCAGCGCGAGCAGTTGCTGGTGCTCGGCGACCAGCGGCTCCCGTTCCTCGTTGCGGCGGTCGACGATCGACATGCAGAGCCGCAGCTCGGCCTGGATCGCGTCGTAGAAGCGGCTCAGCCGGGGGCTGCACACCAGATCGACGATGCTCTCGTGGAACCGGCGGTCGGCGTCGATGACCGCCGCCCACCCGGGGCGTGCCGCAGCCGCCTCGAGCGCCGCCGTGGCGTCGGCGATCGGCGCCAGGTCCTCGTCGGGGGCGCCCGGCAACGCTTCGACCCCGGCGAGCTCGACGGTGCGGCGCACGCGGAAGATGTCGGCCACGTCTCGCTGGGTGAGCCGCGTGACGACCGCGCCCTTGTGCGGGCTGTGGGTCACCAGGCCTTCGCGGGCGAGGACCCGGATCGCCTCGCGGACCGTGTTGCGCGAGACGTCCAGCGACGTGGCGAGGCTCATCTCCCGGAGCGGCTGCCCCTGGGGCAACTGTCCGCTCAAGATGATCTCGCGCAGCACCTCGGCCGCGTGCTCGGCCGTGCTCGCCTTCTTGATCTCGAGCTGACCCAGGCCCGCCAGCTCGTCGTGCAGCTCTCCGGTCATTGCCCGACAGAACGTAAACTCAATTGCTGTTCATGTCAAGAATGGGTATGTTCTATCGCTCAGTTGTTCACCAATCGTGGAGGTAGAGGTGCCCAGAATCGCCGTGATCCCCGGAGACGGCATCGGGCCGGAGGTCGTCGAGGTGGGGCTGCGGGTCCTCGACGCGGTCGGCTTCCTCCACGAGCGCGAGACCTTTCCGTGGGGATCGGATCACTACCTGCGCACCGGCGCGATGCTCGATCCCGACGCCCTGGAGCGGCTTGCCGGCTTCGACGCAATCCTGTTCGGCGCCGTCGGCTCCCGCGAGGTTCCCGACCACGTCACGCTCTGGGGCCTGCGGCTGGAGATCGTCCAGGGCTTCGATCAGGCCGTGAGCGTGCGCCCCGCGCAGCTCTTGGAGGGCGTGCGCGGACCGCTCGCGGGTCGCGGCCCCGACGACGTGGACCTCGTCGTCGTGAGAGAGAACACCGAGGGCGAGTACTCCGGGATCGGCGGGTTCTCGCGCCGGCACCTGCCCGGTGAGGTCGCGTTGCAGACCTCGATCTACTCGCGCGCCGGCGTGGAGCGCACCGCGCGTCACGCCTTCGAGCTCGCGCGTTCGCGCCCCGCCCGCCGCCTGGCCAGCATCACGAAGTCCAACGCGAGCCTGCACGCCAGCGTGCTGTGGGACGAGGTCGTCGCCGACGTCGCCGCCGACTTCCCCGACGTGACCTGGGAGTCGGTGCTCGTTGACGCCGCCGCCGCGCGCCTCGTGCTCTCCCCCGGCGACTTCGACGTGCTCGTCGCCTCGAACCTGCACGGGGACGTCCTGTCCGACCTGACCGGCGCGCTGGCCGGGAGTCTCGGCATGGCGCCCAGCGCGAACGTCTGCCTCGACGGCTCCCGGCCCTCCATGTACGAGCCGGTGCATGGGTCGGCCTTCGACCTCGTCGGCCGCGGAACGGCCAACCCGATGGGGATGGTCCTCTCGGTGGCCATGATGCTCGACGACCTCGGCGCGGCCGCGGCCGCGGCCGCCGTGCGCGACGCCGTGGGCAAGACGTGCCGGCGCGGCGTGCTGACGCCCGACGTCGGCGGCAGCGCGACGACGGCCGAGGTCGCCGACGCGCTGCTCTCCGGCCTCTCCAGCACCGCGACGCCGCAGGAGGCCCGCACATGACCACCGACGCCGCCACCCTTTCGCCCGGTCTGCTCATCGACGGGGCCTGGCACGCAGACGGGGCGGGCCGTGCCGCCCGCGAGATCCGCAGCCCGTACGACGGCACGCTGCTGGCGACGGTGCCCGACGCGACCGACGCCGACGTCGACGCAGCGGTCGCCGCCGCCGTGGCAGCGATGCGCGACCGGCCGCTACCGCCGTTCGAGCGCTATCGCGTCCTGGCCCGGACCTCCCAGCTGGTCGCCGAGCGCGCCGAGGAGTTCGCGCGCCTGATCGTCGCCGAGGCCGGCAAGCCGCTGCGCGACGCTCGCGGGGAGGTCGCCCGCGCAGTCCAGACGATCCTGCTGTGCGCGGAGGAGGCCAAGCGCCTGGGCGGCGAGGTCGTCCCCTTCGACGCCACGCCGGGCTCCGAGCACCGCGTCGGCTTCACGCTGCCCACGCCGGTCGGCCCGGTCTGCGCGATCACCCCGTTCAACGCCCCGCTGAACCAGATGAACCACAAGGTGCCGACGGCAATCGCCGCCGGCTGCTCGGTGGTGCTCAAGCCCGCCGAGCTCACGCCCCTGTCGGCCATCCGGCTCGTCGAGACGCTCCAGGAGGCCGGGCTGCCCGCGGGCTGGGTCAACCTGGTCCTCGGCGGCCGCGAGGTCGGGCAGCGATTGCTCGAAGACGAGCGCATCGCGGCGTACTCCTTCACCGGATCGGTGGCGGTCGGACGCCACATCCGCGCCACGGTCGGCCTGCGCCGAACGGTTCTCGAGCTCGGCAACAACTCCCCCAACCTCGTTCACGCCGACGCCGATCTCGACCTCGCGGCCAAGGCGATCGTTTCCAGCGGCTTCGCCTTCGCCGGGCAGATCTGCATCTCGGCCCAGCGAGTGCTCGTGCACCGCGACGTCCACGACGCGTTCGTGGCCCGCCTCGCCGAGCGCACGCAGGCGCTGCGCCTCGGCGACCCCGCGCTGGAGACGACCGACGTCGGGCCGATGATCGACGACGGCGCGGCGCGGCGCGCGGTGGAGTTGATCGAGGCGACGGTCGCGGCCGGCGCGACCGTTGCCGCCGGCGGCACGGCCGACGGGCGGCTCGTGGCCCCCACGGTCCTCGACGGCGTGACGCCGGACATGCACGTCGCCTGCGAGGAGGCGTTCGCCCCGATCCTGGCCGTCATGACCTACGACACCCTCGACGAGGCGGTCGCGATCGCCAACGGCACGCGCTATGGGCTGCAGGCGGCGGTCTTCACCGAGTCGCTGGACGTGGCACTGTTCCTGGCACAACGCATCGAGGCGGGCAGCGTGATGGTCAACGAGGGATCGCACTTCCGGATCGATCAGATGCCGTTCGGCGGCATCAAGGACAGCGGCGTCGGCCGCGAGGGCGTGCGCTACGCGATCGAGGAGTTCGTTGCGCCGCGGCTGGTGGCGATCACGCTGAAGGACCCTCGCTGAGGACGATGCCGTCAGGCGTCGAAGCGCGCGAGCAGCCGCCGCTCTCCGGCGGCCAGGTGCTGCAGGAGCACGGCCACGGCCTTTTCGGCGTCGCCCTTGCGCATCGCGGTCAACAGCGCGCGCAGCTCCCGGATCAGCCGGTCGCCGTGGACCTCGACGCCGGTGGACAGCGTCAGGCACACCGACATCTCGGTGCTCATCGAGGTGTACAGCGCGCCGAGCCGGTCGCTGTGAACCAGCTCGACCAGCGTCTGATGGAAGCGCAGGTCGGCGTCGAGCACCTCGTCGGTGCCGCGGCCGGCCTGAACCGCGTCCACCAGCTCGGCCAGGGCCCGCTCGAGCGCACCGAGGTCCTGGCCGACGGCGATCAACTCGCGAACGGCGGCGAGCTCGACCAACCGGCGGACGCGGAAGATGTCGCGTACGTCTTCGGCGTCGAGCTCGGCGACGTAGGCGCCGCGGTGGATCTCACGCCGGACGACGCCCTGCCCGACCAGGATGTGCAATGCCTCGCGCACCGTGTTGCGCGACACGCCCAGCTGCTGGGACAGCGGCCCCTCGCGCAGGTGCGTGCCGGGCGACAGCGCCCCGTCGATGATCAGGCCCCGAAGCGCGCCGGCGACTTGCTCGGCAGTGCTCTCCCGCCGGACAAGGAGCGAGAGCGGCTCTACAGCTTTGTCGGGGGCCATCCATGCCATTCAATCAAGCGGCCCTACCGGCATGCTTGACTTCATAAGTGTTCAACATTAGGATTGACTAACAATCCTACGATCCGCAGGAGAGTTCGATGTCCTCACATCCGACGGTCGAGCGCCGGTCCGCGGCCGCGACCACGCCGCGCGAGACGCGGCTGTGGCACTCGCAGGCCCACATGCCGAGCGTCAAGCGCAGCGAGCGCGTGATCGATCGCGGTGAGGGCGCCTACATCTGGACCGAGGACGGTCATCGGCTGCTCGACCTCCCCGCCAGCCTCTGGTACGCGAACGTCGGCCACGGCCGGCCCGAGATCGCCGCGGCGATCGCCGACCAGCTCGGGCGGATCGAGGCGTACTCGACGTTCCAGCGCTATGCCACGCGCCCCGCGCTGGAGCTCGCAGATCGCCTTGCCGACATGGCGCCGCTCGACGACCCGCGGATCTGCCTGACCAGCGGCGGCTCGGACTCCGTCGAGCTCGCGGCCAAGCTGGTGCGCCGCTTCTGGGACGTCCAAGGGCGGCCCGAGAAGCGCCTGATCGTCACCCGCGACGAGGCCTATCACGGCCTGCACGGCTTCGGCACGAGCATCGTGGGGATCGAGGCCAACCGCGAGGGCTACGGCGAGCTCGTGCGCGAGACCGCGCGCATCGACACCAACAACCCGGAGTCGCTGCAGGCGCTCATCCACGAGCGCGGCGCCGACACCATCGCGGCCGTCTTCTGCGAACCGGTCATCGGCACCGGCGGGGTCATCCCGCCCGCCCCGGGTTACCTCGAGGCGATCGCGCGCCTGTGCCGCGAGCACGACATCCTGTTCGTCGCCGACGAGGTCATCACCGGCTTCGGCCGGACCGGCCGGATGTTCGCCTGCGACCGCTACGACCTGCGGCCGGACCTCATGCTCACGGCGAAGGGCATCTCCTCGGGCTATCTCCCGCTCGGCGCGGTGTTCGTCGCCCGCCGCGTCTGGGAGCCGTTCTGGGCCGACGGGAGCGAGCTCGTCTTCCGCCACGGGCTGACCTACGCCGGCCACGCCACCGCCTGCGCCGCCGCGATGGCCAACCTCGACGTCCTCGAGGCCGAGGACCTCGTGCTGCGCGTGGCTGAGCTCGAGCCGGTGCTGGTCGCCGCCCTGGCGCCGCTGGCCGATCACCCGCTCGTGCTCGAGGTCCGCGCCGGCGTCGGCCTGCTCGGCGCCGTCCAGCTCCATGACGGCGCGCTCGCCGCCGAGGTCGCCGAGCGGATGTGCGAGCACGGCGTGCTCGGCCGCCAGCTCAACGACGGCGCGCTGCACATCTCACCGCCGTTCGTGATCACCGAACAGGAGATCGCGACGGTCGCCGAGACGATCGCCGAGGCGCTCGACTGGGCCCAGGCCAAGGCGTGAGCGCGGGGCCCGGGCCCCGCCCACGCGCCGTCGCGCTCGACTACAACGGCACGCTGTCCGACGACGAGGCACTGCTCGAGGCCATCTATCTCGAGGTCCTCGGGGAGGCGGGCGCGCCGATCGGCGCCACGGCCTACCGAGCCCATCTGCTCGGGCTCGCCGACGGCGACATGGTTCGCGAAGGGCTGAGACGCGGCGGCGTGGCCGAGCCCGACGAGGACCTGTGCCGCCGCGTGCTGGAGGCACGCCTGGCCCGCTACGCGGTCGCGGTCGCGGACGCGCCGACGGTCACGGCCGACGCCGCCGCCTTCGTCCGCGCTCTCGCGGCGCGCCTGCCCGTGGCCGTCGTCTCCGGCGCGCCGCGCGCCGAGATAGAGGCTGGGCTGCGCGCCGCAGGGCTGCGCGACGCGGTCGCCGTGATCGTCGCCGCGGAGGACGTCGCGCGCGGCAAGCCGGCTCCCGACCCCTACGCGCTGGCCGTGGCGCAGCTGCGCCGCGTCCTGCCCGGCTTGGAGGCCGGCGATGTCCTGGCCATCGAGGACGCCGCCGCGGGCATCACCGCCGCGCGTGCCGCCGGGCTGCGCTGCGCGAGCATCGTCCACGGCATCGGCGCGGACCTCGTCCTGCACGGCCTCAGCGAGCGGACCGCCGCGCTGGCGGCCGGCACACCCGTCGGCGGCTGAGAGCCCCAGATGCGCGTCCTCGTCGCGCCGGACTCGTTCAAGGGAACGTTCTCGGCGGCGCAGGTCGCCGCCGCGATCGGCGCTGGTATCGAGACCGCCGGCGATCGGGCCGTGCAATGCCCGCTGGCCGACGGCGGCGAGGGAACGATGGCGGTCCTCGCGGCGGCGCGCGGCGGCGACGAACGAACGGCAACCGTCGCCGACCCGCTCGGACGGCCCGTGAGCGCAGCGTTCGCGCTCATCGATCAGGGACAGATCGCGGTCGTGGAGACCGCGGCCGCGTCCGGGCTCCATCACGTCCGGCCATCGCCGGAGGCCGCGCTCGCGGCGTCGACCGCCGGCACGGGCGAGCTGCTCGTCGCCGCCGCCCGCAGCGGCGCGCGAGACATCCTGCTCGGGCTCGGAGGCAGCGCCACGACGGACGGAGGAGCCGGTGCCATCGCGGCGATCGCGGCCGGCGGCGGGCTCGGCGACGTCCAGCTGGAGCTGTTGTGCGATGTCGTCACCCCTTACGAGGACGCCGCCGCTGTCTTCGCCCCGCAGAAGGGCGCGGACGCCGCGGCGGTCGGCAAGCTCACCGCGCGGCTGCACGCGCAGGCGTCGATCCTGCTCCGCGACCCCCGCGGCGTGCCGATGACCGGTGCGGCGGGCGGCCTGTCCGGCGCGTTGTGGGCCTCGTGCGGCGGCCGGCTGGTCGGCGGCGCGTCGCGCATCCTGGACCTCGTCGGCTTCGACGGCCTCCTGGCGACCGTGGACGCCGTCGTCACCGGCGAGGGCCGGCTCGACGCACAGACCGGCGAGGGCAAGCTCGTCGGTGAGGTGGTACGCCGCTCACGCGAGCGCCGGGTCCCTGTGCATGCCGTCGTCGGCTCGCTCGACGCGGCGGGCGTCGACCAGACGAGCTTCGCCTCCGTCACCGTCGCGTCGACGCGCGACGAGCTGCTGCGCGCCTGGCCCGCACTGCGCGCCGGCGCGGCGCGCGCCTGACGCACGGCTGTGGTCCATCCCCACGCGGCGTATCACCCTGTTCAGATGATGCGCGGCCGTGCGCCATCGATGAACTTGACGTGTGGCCGAAGCGACCGCAGCTCCGCCGGATGCCGCAGCGCTCATCCGCAGCCGCCGCTTCGCCGTCCTGCTTCTGCTTGCGGCCGCGGTGGGCATCGTCGCGTCGCTGGCCGCGTGGGCGTTCCTCGAACTCGTCCACCAGATCCAGGTGGGCGTGTTCGAGGGCCTGCCCAAGGACCTCGGCTACGACGCGGCGCCGACATGGTGGCCGCTGCCCGTCCTCGGCCTCGCCGGCCTGGTCATCGCCTTCGCGATCGCGCGCCTGCCGGGCAACGGCGGGCACGTCCCGGCGCATGGGCTGAACGCCGGCCCGACCGAGCCGCGAGAGCTGCCGGGTGTACTGCTCGCCGCCTTGGCGACGATCAGCCTCGGCCTCGTGCTGGGCCCCGAGGCGCCGCTGATCGCGCTGGGCGGCGGGCTCGGCCTGCTCGGCGTCCGCATGCTGCGCTCCGACGCCCCGCCGGAGCTCGGGCAGATCGTGGGCGCGGCGGGGACGTTCGCGGCGATGTCGTTGATCTTCGGGTCCCCCGTGATCGCAGCGGTGATCCTTATCGAGGCGGCGGGCCTCGGTGGGCCAAAGCTTCCGCTCGTCCTGCTGCCCGGCCTGCTGGCGGCCGGCATCGGCTCGCTCGTCTCGATCGGGATGGGGTCGTTCACCGGCCTGAGCACCAGCGCCTACGCGCTGGGCGCGCTGAAGCTACCGCCCTTCGCGCGCCCGGACGCCGCCCAGTTCGGGTGGTCGATCGCGCTCGCCACCGCGGTCGCGGTCGTCGCCTTCGTCATCTTCCGCCTCGCGCGCCAGGTCGAGCGCGTCGCGACGCCCCGCCTGTTCCTGCTGTTGCCCGCTGCCGGACTGGTCGTGGCGGGCCTGGCGATCGCGTTCTCGCAGCTGACCGCCGAGGCCGCGCACGAGGTGCTCTTCTCCGGCCAGGACGATCTGCAGAGCATGATCTCGACGGCGGGGACATGGCCGGTGGGCACCGTCGCGCTGCTGATCGCCCTCAAGGGCATCGCCTGGGCGATCTCGCTCGGCAGCTTCCGCGGCGGCCCGACGTTCCCGGCGATGTTCCTCGGCGCCGCGGCCGGCGTGATGGCGTCGGGCCTGCCGGGCTACGAGATCACGCCGGCGGTGGCCGTGGGCATGGGCGCCGCGGTGGCCTCCGTGCTCAAGCTGCCGCTGTCCGCCGTCCTGCTCGCCGTCGTGCTGACCGCCCAGGCGGGACTCGGATCCTCGCCCCTGATCATCGTCGGGGTGGTCACCGCCTACGTGATTACCGCCGTCCTCTCCGCCCCGCGCAACGCTCCGGCGCCCGCCGCCGCGGACACTCGCCCGCCCGCGCCAGCGCCGCTCATCCGCGCCTGACGGTCACTGTCTCGCACGCAGCAGCAAGGAGCCCAGGCCGCGGGGCCGCAGCGTTCGTTCTTCGCGGCGCCTGGCGGTGTCGCCCATCAGCCAGAACATGGGCGGCCACAGTCCGACGAAGATCGCGCGGCGCTCGGCGTTGCCGCGCTCGTCCTCCCCGATGGTCTTGGCTCGCATCCACAGCGCGATGCACAACATGATCGACCCCAGCGAACCGGCATAGAGATACTCGCTGCGCAGTTGTAGGTCTGTTGGGAGACGAGGCGGCCTCATGCTCGAAGCTTGCCCCATCGGCGTGGCGATGATGAGCGCGTCGGCGGGTAAACCGTGAAGGCGTGCCCAGCCGCCAACCCAGAACCCTGCGACTCAGGACTGCGGCGCGCTGGCCCGCCGGGATGGCACTCACGGCGTGGAGCTACATGTGGCGCACGACGCCCGTGCATCGGTGGGAGATGACGGGTTCGCTTTCAGAGGACCGTCCGCCCGAGGTTCCGACGGATGTCGACGTCACCGACCTGCAGGGGATCGACGACGGAACGGGGCCGATGGTGCACCGCGTGTACCGCACGCGGATCGTCGGCGGCCACCTGGGACCCGCAGAGCTCATGCAGCGGATCGCCGCCGATCTCGACGGGATCGCGCCGTCGGGGTTCGCAACGTTTCAAAAGCTCGACGGCGACGGCCCCGTGGCGGTGGGTGACGAGTATGTCGTGCGGATGCCCGGTCCCTGGGACGGACCTGTCCGGGTGATGGACGTGGGTCCCGACAGCTTCCGGCTGGCCACTCTGACCGGTCATCTCGAAGCCGGCCAGATCGAGTTTCGTACGCGCGCCGACTATCGCGCCATCGAATTCACGATCGAGTCCTGGGCGCGCAGCGGCGACCGCCTTTCAGACCTCCTGTACACGCACATACGACTGGCCAAGGAAGTCCAATTGCACATGTGGACCTCCGTGCTCGAGCGCGTCGTCAAGCTCGCCAGAGGCAGGATGGCGGGCGGCGTCGTCATCACCACCCGGCGCGTCGACGTCGATCGCCTTCGAGAGCACAGCGCAGGCACCTGGAGCCGCCGGGTCGGCAGGCGGCTGGACGGGCTGTCTCAGCGCCCCGTCAACTTCGACGCCTCGCGCATCTCCCAGTACACGGCGGCAACCGGGTGGCACGTCGACGACATGATCGAACCGCTGCCACACGAGGCCTCCGGACCACCGGCGAGCGACGGGACCTGGGAGGTCGCCCGGCGCCTCATGATCGGGTACCAGCTCGCCGATCCCGCCGTGGTGCGCGCGATCTATGACCGCGACGCACCGCTCGACGGGCGCAACATGCTCCTGCAGATCCGCTTCCTGGGCGTCCGCTTCGGCGTCGGGGTGAGAGTCGGCGACGTCTACGACGAGGAGCGCGAGCTCGACGGGCGCAGCGCCCGCGTGTTCGGCTGGGGCTACCGAACGCTCGAGGGCCACTTCGAGCAAGGCGAGATGCATTACCAGGTGTGGAAGTGGCTGGACACCGGCGACGTCGAGTTCCGCCTGCACGCCGTATCGAAAGCGGCGGACACGGGCCCGTGGATCCTGCGCACCGGCTTCCGCATGCTCGGCCGCCCCAACCAGCTGCGCTTCTACCGCCAGGTCTGCCGGCGGATCCGGCGCCTCACCGAGGCAGAGCTCGAGATCGGCCGTACGCGGGCTGTCCGCGCTGCTGCATAGGCCCGCGCACCGCCGCCGGCTCGCTCAGCGGCGCGCCCGCTGCTTGGCCCGGCCCTTGGTGGATCGCGCCGCGCCCCGGCCGCGCGCGGCCTTCCCCTTCGCGCTGGTGGACCGGTTCCCGGTCAGCTTCGAAAACCCCTCCATCATTCGGCCGACCATCTTGTCGAGTCCGCCCTCCGCCTTGTTGCGCCCTGCCGACTTGGTCATCCGCACGCTCATCAGCTCCTGTTCTGAAGACCCTTGTGGCAAGCGTTCCCGCGTCCCATGCCGAGGTAACGCCGCTGGGCGGGGTCTTTTCACCGAGTTCGGGCGCGGTGGTGGCCGGGTATCGCAACTGCATGGGCGTCTTACGGGGTCTCGGGCGTTTGGTGGGCGGCCTGCTCGCTGGCGTGGGCGGGCTGCTGCGCGGGGTGGTCGAAGGACTGGGACGGCTGCTTCGGCGCGTGTTCTGAGGATCACGCGGGGGTTGCGATCGTGGCGCCTGATCAGGCGTCCGCGACCCGGTCCAGCAGCGCCATCGCCCGGCGCAGCAGCTCGCGCTCCGAGGCGTCCAGCTCGCGATCGAGGGCCTGGGCCAGCCAGTCCTCGCGGGCGGCGCGCGTTGCCCGGACGTTCTCGCGGCCCGCGGGCGTCAGCTCGACGAAGGCGCGGCGGCCGTCGGCGGGATCCGGGCGGCGGGAGACGAGGCCGGCGATCTCCAGCTCGCGGACCGTCTGGGCCATCGACTGGGGGCGCATGCGCTGGGCGGCGGCGAGGTCGCTGACGCTCGCCGGGCCCTCGCGATCAAGCAGGCCGAGGACGGCGAGGACGGCGATCGGCGGCCCCCCTTCGGCGCGCAGGCGCCTGACGACGCGACCGAGCGTCTCTCGCACCTCATGCGCCAGGAGCGACGTCGACGGCGCCTTGACGGCCATAGGTCAGAGTGTAGACGACTATTGAACAGTTCACCTGTACAGGTTGCCTGTACAATTGGCCCAAGTGCGTTCCGTGCAACCCGACCGCTACAAGTGGGTCGCCCTGTCCAACGCGACGCTGGCCGTGCTGCTCGCCACGCTGGACGGCTCGATCACGATCATCGCGATGCCCGACATCTTCCGGGGCATCCACCTGGACCCGCTCGTCCCGAGCAACTCCTTCTACCTGCTGTGGATGATCCTGGGCTACCTGGTCGTCACGAGCGTGCTGATCGTCAGCCTCGGCCGCCTCGGCGACATGGTGGGCCGGGTCAAGATCTACAACCTCGGCTTCGTGATCTACACGGTCGCCTCGCTGCTGCTGGCGATTGACTGGATGAACGGCCGCAGCGGGGCCACCTACCTCATCGCGATGCGCATCGTGCAGGGCATCGGCGGCGCCTGCCTGCTCGCCAACGCCGCGGCGATCATCACCGACGCCTTCCCCGCCCACCAGCGCGGCATGGCGCTGGGCATCAACAACATCGTCGGCGTCAGCGGCATGTTCGTCGGGCTCGTGCTCGGCGGCATCCTCGCGCCGATCGACTGGCGCCTGGTCTTCCTGATCTCGGTGCCGGTCGGGATCTTCGGCACCGTCTGGGCCTATCTCGGGCTGCGCGAGCTCAGCACCCCGCGGCGCGCGCCGATCGACTGGGCCGGCAACCTCACCTTCGCGCTCGGGCTCGTGCTGCTGATGACCGCTGTCACGTATGGCATCCGCCCCGCCGGCGGCCACGCGATCGGCTGGGGCAGCGCGCGCGTGCTCGCGCTGCTCGGCGCCGCGGTCGCCTCGCTCGTCGCGTTCGTGCTGGTCGAGCGCCGCAGCGCGGACCCGATGTTCCGGCTGCCGCTGTTCCGCATCCGGGCGTTCACGTTCGGGACGCTGTCGACGTTCCTGTCGTCGGTCTCGCGCGGCGGCCTGATGTTCATGTTGATCATCTGGCTGCAGGGCATCTGGCTGCCCCAGCACGGCTACAGCTTCACCGAGACGCCGCTGTGGGCCGGCATCTACATGCTGCCGCTCACGGTCGGGATGCTGCTGGCCGGACCGCTGTCGGGCTACCTCTCCGACCGCTTCGGGGCGCGGCCCTTCGCCACGACCGGGATGGTGCTGACGGCGTGTGGCTTCGGCCTGTTGATGCTGCTGCCGACGAACTTCTCCTACTCGGTCTTCGGGGCGATCCTGTTCCTGCTCGGTGCCGCGATGGGCATGTTCGCCTCGCCCAACCGCGCCGCCGTGATGAACAGCCTGCCCCGCGCCCACCGCGGGGTGGGCGGGGCCATGAACCAGACCTTCCAGAACTCGGCGCAGGTCGTCTCGATCGGCATCTTCTTCACGTTGATGATCATCGGGCTGTCGAGCACGCTCCCCCACACGCTGAGCACGGGACTGCAGGCCCACGGCGTCGATGCCGCGACCGCACACCGCGTCGCGGGCCTGCCGCCGGTGTCGATCCTCTTCGCGGCGTTCCTGGGCTACAACCCGATCCAGCACCTGCTCGGCCCGCACGCGCTGGCCGCGCTGTCGGCCCACGACCAGGCCGCGCTCACCGGCAGCTCGTTCTTCCCCCACCTGATCTCCGCCCCGTTCCGGTCGGGCCTGCACGCAACCTTCACCTTCGCGATCGTCGCGTGCCTGGTGGCCGCGGGAGCCTCGCTGCTGCGCGGCGGCCGGACGGTTGACGAGAACGACGAGATCCCGGTCGCCGCACCCGTCGGCGGCCGCTTCACCCGGCCGCCCCGGCCAGAGGAGCAACATGCAAGTTGAGTGGTATGGACAAGCCGCGTTTCGCCTGAGCGACGGCGAGCGCACCGTGGTCGTCGACCCTTTCGAGGACCTCTCCCCGCTCGCGGCGTCCGGCCGGCGCTGGGACTATCCCGCGATCGAAGGCGTCGAGGCCGACCTGCTGCTGGTCACCCACGAGCACTTCGACCACAACGGCGTCGGCGCGGTCGGCGGCGAGCCCGTGATCCTGCGCTCGACCGCCGGACGCCTAACGTCGCCGATCGGCGAGGTGCTGGCGGTCGCCTCCGAGCACGACGAGGTCGCCGGGACCCAGCGCGGCCCGAACACGTTGTTCGCCTTCACCTTCGGCGGCTTGCGCGTCGCCCACCTGGGCGACCTCGGCCAAGCCGTGCTGCGACCCGAGCAGGCCGCCGCGCTCGGCACGGTCGACCTGCTGTTCGTGCCGGTCGGCGGCGGCCCGACGATCGGCGCGCAGCAGGCGACCGAGATCGCCCGGACGCTTCGCGCGCGCGTGATCGTCCCGATGCACTACCGGACCGAGCGCGTCGACTTCCTCGAGCCGGTCGACGCCTTCGTCGCGCTCGCGGAGCACAGCCGCAAGCTGGATGCGGCCGTCTTCGACGTTGAGGCCGTGGCCGGTGACGACGCCCCTGTCGTCGTGGTTCCGCAAGCGCCCTGAAGCGTCGTCAGCCATTGACATAGACGACCGTCTATGGAACAGTCGCATCGATGGCTGTCGATACGAGTTCCCGAGCTGCTGAGGCCTGCTGCCTTCCGCGCCGGGTGGCCAAGGCCGATCAGGCCCGCGCCGAGGTGGTTGCCGATCTGGCCAAGATCCTGGCCGACCCGATCCGCGTCCAGGTCCTCGACCTGCTGCGGTCGGCTGATGGCGAGGTCTGCCAGTGCGACCTGCACCCGCTGTTCTCCGTCTCGCAGCCGACGCTTTCCCATCACCTCAAGAAGCTCACCGACGCCGGCCTGGTCGCGGTCGAGCGGCGTGGGAAGTGGGCGTACTACTCACTGAACGACGAAGCACTGGAGGCACTCAAGTCATGGCTGTCCTAAGGCCGCATCTCGCGCTCACCGTCACCGACGTCGAGCGCTCGATCCCGTTCTACGAGGCTCTGTTCGGGACCGAGCCGGAGAAGCGCAAGCCGGGCTACGCGAAGTTCTCGGTCGCCGAGCCGGCGCTGAACTTCACGCTGACGCAGGGCCGGCGATCCGAGCTCGGGGCGTTCAACCACGCGGGCATCCAGGTGTCGAGCACCGATGACGTGCTCGCCGCCAAGGATCGGCTGGTCGCCGCGGGCCTCGCGGCCTTCGACGAGATGGACACGACCTGTTGCTACGCGCGCCAGGACAAGATCTGGGTGCACGACCCCGACGGCACGCCATGGGAGGTCTTCGCCACCCACGAGGACACCGAGGAGCACGGCGCCGGTGGGTTGCCCATGGCCGAGGCCGGCGGGTGCTGCGCGTGAGCGATGTGCCGCGGCCGCTGGCGACCGTCCATGCATGAGCGCCCTGCCCTCCCGCGGCGCGCCGCCGCAGAGGCGATCGCCGCCTTCGCCCTGATCTTCTGCGTCGGAGGCGCGGCAGCTGAGGAGGCTTCCAAGCACGCCGCGCTCGGCCTGCCGGCGCAGGCGGCCGTCTCCGGCCTGGCGATCATGGCCCTGATCTATGCGGTTGGTCACCTGTCCGGCGCGCACATCAACCCGGCGGTCACGATCGCGTTCACGCTCACCCGCCATTTCCCGCGGCGCGAAGCCGTCGCCTACATCGCGGCACAGCTCTCCGGCGCGGCCGTCGCCGGCCTACTGCTGCTGGCCATCTGGCCCGACAAGCCGGGCAACCTCGGTGCCAACCTCGCCTCGGTGGGGACAGGGTCGGCCCTGGTCGTCGAGATCGTCCTCAGCGCGCTGCTCATGTTCGTGATCGTGGCCGTGGCCACCGACACCCGCGCGGTCGGCGCCGCCGCAGCGGTCGCCATCGGGGGCGTCGTCGTCCTCGACATCCTGGTCGGCGGTGGTGTCTCGGGGGCGAGCATGAACCCCGCGCGGTCCTTCGGCCCGGCCCTGGCCTCCGGCGCCTGGACGCACTTCTGGATCTACATCGTCGGCCCCGTCGCCGGCACGGCACTCGGCGCGCTGGCATACCAATTCATCCGCACCCCCGACACGCTGCCCGGCGGCGCGCGCGCATGAGCCACGTCCTGTTCGTCTGCCTGCACAACGCCGGGCGATCGCAGATGAGCCGCGCGCTCTTCGACCGGTTCGCAGCCGGGCGGCACACTTCGGACTCGGCGGGCAGCATCGCCGACCCCGCGGGCCACGTGCACCCCGAGGTCGTCGAGGTCATGAACGAGCTCGGCATCGACCTCTCGGCCCGCAAGCCGCAGCAGCTGAGCGCCGAGTTGGCCCAGCAGGCCGACGTGGTCGTGACGATGGGCTGCGGCGACAGCTGCCCGTACATCCCCGGCAAGCGCTACGTCGACTGGGACCTCCCCGATCCCAAAGGCCAGGCGGTGGAAGCCGTCAGGGCGACGCGCGATGAGATCGCGGAGCGCGTCGAGCGGCTCGTCGGCGAACTTGAAGCCGACAAGCGGTCGGCAGGCTGACGAGGCCCTCTCTAGGCTGGCGGCGTGTCGGATACGCCGCCTGCGCCTCCACCATCGACGTTGCGATGGGTGCTGGAGCACGCGCAGGCCGACGCGATCGTTGCGGTCGACCGGTTGACCGGCGGATGGACCTCGGCGATGCATGCAGTGACCGTCCGAAAGGGACGCACCGAGCATCCGTTGGTGCTGCGGCGGATGTTTCGCGAGCCCTGGAAGTCACACGCGGTTGGCCTGCTCGAACGAGAGGCGGACATCCTGCGCCTCCTCGCACAATCTCCGGTGCCGACCGCCGAGTTTGTTGCAGTCGACGCATCCGCCGAGGTGACCGATGAGCCCGCCCTGCTGATGGGACGCCTGCCGGGCGGACTGCGCCTGGACGGCCGGGATCGCCGCGAGGTTGTGCCCGAGCTCGCTCGCATGCTGGCCACGATTCACGCCGTTCGTCCCCCAGACCATCAGCGACCTCGCGCGTACCAGTCGTGGGCGCCTCGCGAGCGACGCGTGATCCCGCTCTGGGCCCACCAACCAGACCTGTGGAGCCACGCGTTTTCACTCATTGAGGCGGAGCCACCGGGGTTTCGGGGGTGCTTTCTGCATCGCGACTTTCATCCCGGGAACGTCCTCTTCGACGGACCATCGATCAGCGGTGTGGTCGACTGGGTCGAAACGTCGTGGGGCCCGGCCGATCTCGATGTGGCCCACTGCTGCACCGGGCTGGCGGTCTTGCATGGCAGCAACGCCGTGGAGCAGTTCATCGATGGCTATCGGGCGGCGGGCGGCGAACTGGCCCAGGACCCGGATGAGCGTGCCTATTGGCAACTGATCGATGCCGTTGGATTCCTTCCCGACCCCGGGAAGATCGCGCGGCCGTGGCGCGAGAGCGGCCGCTCAGACCTCACTCCCCAGCGCGCCAGGATGCGCCTCGAAGCGCATATCGGCTGGATCCTCGCGGGTTAGATCTCTGCTGCCAGGTGGACGACGAGCCAGGCGAGCACTCCCGCGCCCAGGAGGCGGCGCAGCCAGTTGACACCGCCGGTCGCCTCCTGCCACGCCCACGTTGCGAGACCGAGGTAGAAGACCGCGCGGCCCGCGTCGTGTGCCGCCCCTCCGGCGACGGTGGCAACCCCCCACCCCGCTGCCGCGATGAGCAGCGGCGGATTCGGGAATTGCGCGATGGGAAAGCGCCGCGGCCAGCCAACTTGGCCGCGCCGCCAGAGCTCGGCGACGGTCACTGGGCTCATCCTTGCAGCCGCAGCTTCGGCGAGACCCGGAGGACGGGGTCGGGGGGGGGCGC
>JAWVFZ010000291.1:0-2844 GCA_033855555.1 Solirubrobacteraceae bacterium | reverse complement strand
TGACCGGCTTCCTCGGGCCGAACGGGGCCGGCAAGAGCACCACGCTGCGCGCGCTGCTCGGCCTGATCCGCCCGTCCTCGGGCACCGCCATGTTCGGCGGCGTGCCGTACGACGAGCTCGAGCGGCCCAGCGCGCAGGTCGGCGCGGTGCTCGAGGACGCCTCGTTTCACCCGGGGCGCAGCGCCCGCAACCACCTGCGGATCCTTGCCCTCATCGCCGGTCATCCCGACCGCCGCGTGGACGAGGTCCTCGACGCCGTCGGCCTGACCGATGCAGCCGATCGGCTGGTGAAGGGCTACTCGCTGGGGATGCGCCAGCGCCTGGCGATCGGCGCGGCATTGCTCGGCGAGCCCGACGTGCTGATCCTCGACGAGCCGACCAACGGTTTGGACCCGCCCGGGATCAGCTGGCTGCGAGGTCTGTTGCGCGACGAGGCCGCCCGCGGATGCGCCGTCCTGGTCTCCAGCCACGTGCTGGCCGAGGTCGCGCTCTCGGTCGACGACGTCGTCGTCATCGCAGGCGGTGAGCTTCGCGCACAGGGCACGCTGGAGCAGGTGCTCGGCGGCGAAGACGGTCCGGCCACCGAGGTCCGCGCGCAGGATCCCGAGCGCCTGACGAACGCGCTCGAAGGCCGCGGGCACCGCGTGCAGCGTGCCGGTGACGTGCTCTCCGTGCTGGGCGTCTCGCCCGCGCAGGTCGGCGAGATCGCCGGCGCGGAGGGCGTGGCCGTCCTGGGCCTCGCGGCGAAGGAACGTTCCCTGGAAGAAGCATTTTTCGCACTGACTGGAGCCACGTCATGAACGCCCTGCTGAAGGCCGAGCTGCTCAAGCTCCGTACCACCCGGACATTCGCCGTCGTCGTCGGCGTCTCCGCGTTGTTCTCGATGGTGCTCGTCGTCCTCGGCGCAGCCCTCGGGAAGCACACCAACGCGCACGAACTGTTCACCAACAACGCGATCATCTACGTGATCGTCCTGCTCGGCGCCATCGGGATGACCGGCGAATGGCGCCACCGCACGATCACGAGCACGATCCTCGCTGCGCCGGACCGCGTGCGGCTCCTGGCGGCCAAGGTCGTCGCGTACGCGGCAGCGGGTGTCGTCCTGACGTTCCTCGTGACGGTGCTCACCATGATCGCCGGCACGATCGCGCTCAAGGCGAGCCATCACGCGACGCTCGGAATCGGCGGACTGGCAGACGTGCTCTGGCGCGATCTCGCCGTGGCTGCCGTGCTGGCGCCGCTCGGCGTCTGCATCGGAGCGCTCGGCCGCAACCAGATCGCCACGGTCGTCGGCCTCATCGCCGTGGCCTCGGTGCTGGAGCCGGGGATCTTCGCGGCGTCTCACGTGGTCGGCAGGTTCGGCCCGCTGGCCGAGGCGCCCGGCGCAGTCCTCGGGGGCTCAGCCGCGACGACCGACGGGCTGCTGACGGCAGGTCCCGCACTCGTCGTGATGGTGGCGTGGGCCGCCGCGGCCTTCGCGGCCGCCGCGGTCCGGCTCCGCGGCCGCGATCTCGTGTAGCGGCGCCGGCAGATACGCGTCGAAAGCCCCCTCTCGCCGGGGGGCTTTCTTCGTTTTGGGGCCACCCTCACGCGGCCGCCCGATCCTCACAAATTTCATACATCCGGTGCCTATGCTCGCGGCGTGACGGCTCGTCAGGTCCAGCGCGGCTCGGCCGCAGCCGCGCTGTCGGCCGTCGTGGCCGCCAACGCAGCCGTCATGGTCTACCTCTGGCTGCACGGCGGCGGCGTGAGCGGCGTGCACGGCAACGCCGACCTGTGGACGAGCATCGGGCGGATCACCGGGCTGCTCGGCGCCTACGGGGCTCTGATCCAGGTCCTGCTCCTGGCGCGCCTTCCGCTGCTCGAGCGACTTGTCGGATTCGACCGGCTCACGGTCTGGCACCGGCGCAACGGCAAGGTCACGCTGCTGGCGATCCTCGCCCACGTCGTGTTCATCACCGTGGGCTATCAGGAGACCGATGGGGTGCGGCTGAGCAAGGAGGTTTCGAGCCTGCTCTCGGACTATCCGCACATCGTGGCGGCGACGATCGGGACCGGGCTGCTGATCGTGGTCGTGATCAGCTCCCTGGTGATCGTTCGCCGCAGGCTTCCCTACGAGGCGTGGCACGCGGTCCATCTGACGGCCTACGCCGGGATCGTGCTGGGCTACCTGCACCAGGTCCCGACGGGCAACGAGCTCACGGCCGACCACGCGGCGCAGAGGTATTGGCACGCCCTGTACCTGGTCGCCCTCGCGCTGCTGCTCATCTTCCGGCTCATGGCGCCGATGACTCGCGCGGCATGGCATGGATTGCGCGTGCAACGGGTGACGCGCGAGAGCGCCGAGGTGGTGTCCGTGGACATCAGCGGTCGCCACCTCGAGCGCCTCCGGGCGCGATCAGGGCAGTTCTTCCTCTGGCGCTTCCTCGACCGCGGGCGGTGGTGGCAGGCACATCCGTTCTCGCTTTCCCGCGCGCCCGATGGTCGATCGCTGCGCATCACGGTCAAGGGCGTGGGCTCCTTCTCACGTGGTCTCGCGGACCTGCAGCCAGGCACGCGCATCCTCGCCGAAGGTCCGTTTGGGACGTTCACCGCCGGCCGGCTTCGACACAAGCGGATTGCGCTCATCGCCGGCGGCATCGGCATCACGCCGGTCCGCTCGCTGCTCGAGGACCTCCCGGCCGGTCCCGGCGAGCTGGCGGTCGTGTACCGCGCCCTCGACGAACGCGACATCGTCCTACGCGACGAGATCGACGCGCTTGCGCGCGACCGCGGCGCCGACATCCACTATGTCGTCGGCGACCACAACGGCGACGGCTCGCGACTCCTCTCTCCCGAGCACCT
>JAWVFZ010000290.1:0-8487 GCA_033855555.1 Solirubrobacteraceae bacterium | reverse complement strand
CGCTCGACCGCGTCGGCGCGGAGGGCGTGGTCACGGTCGAGCAGACGGCCGTGCCCGGCATCGAAGTTCACTTCGCCGAGGGCATGGTCGTGGAGAACGGCTTCATCTCGCCGTACATGGCGCGCGACCAGCGCCGTATGGAGACCGTCTACGAGGACCCCTACATCCTCATGACGACGAAGCCGATCAGCCATCCGCAGGACCTGATGCCGGCGATCGGCCAGGTCATGCAGTCCCCGCGGCCGCTGATCGTGGTGGCCGAGACGGTCGAAGGCGCGGCGCTCGGCATGCTCATCCAGAACACCACCCACGGCACGCTCGAGGCGGTGGCCGTGCGCGCGCCAGGCTTCGGCCACCGCCGGCTCGCGCACCTGCAGGACCTCGCGGTCTTGACCGGCGGAGATGTCATCACCGATGAGACCGGCCTGAGCCTGGAGAACGTCGAGCGCTCGTGGTTCGGCACGGCGCGCCGCGTGGTCGTCACGGCCGACTCCACGACGTTCATCGAGGGCGGCGGGACCGCCGACGCCGTCGAGGCCCGCCTCGGGCAGATCCGCGGCGAGATCGAGCGAGCCACACACGAGCGCGACCTGGAGGTCGCGCAGGAGCGCCTGGCCGCGCTGGCCAGCCGGCTCGGCGTCATCCGCGTCGGCGCCGCGACGGACGTCGAGCTCAAGGAGAAGCACCGCAGCGCCGAAGGCGCGCTCGCCGCCACGCGCGCGGCGATGGCCGAGGGCATCGTCCCCGGTGGCGGCACCGCCCTGCTGCGCTCGGAAGCCGCGCTGGCCGACCTCGACCTCGAGGGTGACTACGCCGTCGGAGCCGATGTCGTCCGCCGCGTGCTCGCCGAGCCGCTGTACTGGATCGCCAACAACGCCGGCTTCGACGGGAATGCGGTCATCGACCAGGTGCGGGCCGCCCCGGAGTCGGACGGCCTCAACGCGCTCACCGGACAGTTCGGCGACCTCGTCGCGCAGGGCGTCATCGACCCCGTCCGGGTCACGCGGCTGGCGCTTCAGCACGCCGCCTCTGTGGCTGCGCTGCTGCTGACCACGGAGGCGGTCGTCGCCGAGGAGCTCGTCGCACAGCCCGGGGCCATCGTCGCGCCGAACTTCGGGGACTTGGCGGAGGGCCTTGCACGACCGTCCTCGCCGGTCTGAGGTGGCGACAACCCCGGACCTCGCTCACAACGGCTGGAAGGGTCGCAATGACGGATGTGCTGACTGATCTGCGCGGCATGAGGGTTGGCGTCGATGCCTTTCTGGCTGCCATCCTCCAAGCCACTGCGCAGCCGGTGTTGGTCGTGGACGCGGAGGGCTTGATCCGCTTCGCCAACCCGGCTGCCGTCGCTGCGCTCGGGTATGGAGACGCCGACGAGCTCGTCGGGCGCCACAGCGGGGAGACCATGCACTCCAGGCGTCAGGACGGGCCCGCTGATTGGGCTTCCGAGACGGTTACGAGCGAGCTGGATTGGTTCTCCCGGCGCGACGGGTCGACGCTCCCGGTCTCCTACGTCGCTGGGCCGCTCGACATGCGCGACGGCCGCGGCGCGGTCGTGGCGTTCACCGATATCCAGGCCCCGCTCCGCGCCGAACAGCTGCTGCGCGATCGCGAGGCCGCGCTCGCGGTGGTGCAGGCGTCGCTGCGCAGGGTGGCCGCGCTCACGGCGGGGGGCGCGTCGTCGGCCGAAGTGTTCGAGGCGGTCGCCCACGAGGTCGCGGCGGTGATGCACCTGCCGATAGTCCTGGTGGGGCGTTACGACGACGAGGGCGCGAGCATGACCGTCCTCGGCACCTGGCCGGCTCAGGAGCGCGGGTTCCGGCCCGGTACGCGCTGGCCGCTCGACGGCCCGTCGGTCACCGCAGAGGTGCTGCGGACGGGTCGCCCGGCGAGGATCGAGGACTACGCGGACCTTCCGGGCAGCGTGGCTGCCGGCTCTCGTGAATCCGATCTCCGCCGGGTGTCCGCCGCCCCGATCGTCGTCGACGGCCGGGTCTGGGGTGTGATGGCGGCGGCGTCACCGCATGCGCCGATCCCCGACGGGGTCGAGGATCGCCTCGCGGATTTCACGGCGCTGGTCGCCACCGCGATCACGAACACTCAGGCGCGCGACGATCTTCGCCTGCTCGCCGGCGAGCAGGCGGCCCTCCGGCGGGTGGCGACACTCGCCGCGGAGGGGGCGACGCCGGCGAAGGTGTTCGCCGCCGTGGCGAGGGAGGTCGGTCTGGTTCTGAAGCTGCCGCTGACCGGGATGTACCGCTACGAGCCGGATGGCACCGTGACCGTGGTCGGCTCCAGCGGCGAGCATCCGTTCCAGCCCGGCACCAGCTGGCCGCTCGACGGACCGAGCCTGGCGTCGCTGGTGCGCAGGACCGGCCGCCCGGCGAGGGTCGAGGACTACGCCGGTATCCCGGGGGCGATGGGTGAGGCGGCCAACCGCGCGGGATTCACGACTGGAGTCGGCGCTCCGATCGTCGTGGACTCCGAGGTGTGGGGGGTCGTGGTCGCATGCTCGGATCAGCGCGAGCCGTTGTCTCCGGATGCCGAGCGCCGCTTGAGCCGGTTCACGGCGCTTGTCGCGACGACGATCTCGAACAGTCAGGCGCATGAGGATCTTCGCCGTCTGGCCGACGAGCAGGCGGCTTTGCGGCGGGTGGCGACGTCGGTGGCGGAGGGTGTGACGCCGGCGCAGGTGTTCGCTGCCGTTGCGCGGGAGATCGGCCTGGTCTTGAAGCTGGAGCTGGTCACGGTGTTTCGTTATGAGGCCGATGGCACGGCGACTGTGGTCGGCTCGCTGGGCGAGCATCCGTTTCGGCCGGGCACGAACTGGCCGTTGGACGGCACGAGCATGACGTCCCTGGTGCGCAGGACCGGGTGTCCGATGACGGTCGAGGACTACGCAGGCACTTCGGGGACGGTGGCTGAGGCATCCCGGCGCGCCGGTTATCGGACTGGGGTCGCCGCTCCGATCGTCGTCGACGGCGAGGTGTGGGGTGTCGTGTGCGCAGGGGCAGGCGAACAGGGTGTGCTCGTGCCGCCCGACGCGGAGCACCGGCTCAGCCAGTTCACGGCGCTGGTTGCGACGGCGATCTCCAACACGCAGGCGCGCGCGGACCTCAGCCACATGGCGGGCGAGCAGGCGGCTTTGCGGCGCCTGGCGACGCTGGTGGCCCAAAGCGCCAAGCCGCGGGTGGTGTTCGACGCCGTGTGTGAGGAGACGGGCCGCGTGGTGGGCGCCAGCAGCGTCGAGCTCGGCCAGTTCGCCGCTGATGACAGCCAGGTCACCGTGGCGGGCTGGAGAGGGGACCGAGTTGAGGTGGCGGCGTCTACGCGTGTGGCGGTCGATCGCGACTCGGTGGCCGCGCGGGTGCGAGCGAGCGCGGCGCCGGCTCGTGTCGATGGTGACGGGCGCTCGCAGGCGGGTGCGCCGGTGGTCGTCGAGGGGCGTGTGTGGGGGGCGCTGGTCGCGGCGAGCGATGGTCCGGTCGCATTGGCGGCGCGCACCGAGCATCGGCTGGCGAGCTTTGCGGAGTTGATCGCCACGGCGGTGTCCAATGCCGCTGCCCGTTCGGAGTTGGTGGCGTCGCGTGTGCGGATCGTGGAGGCAGCAGATGAGCAGCGCCGGCGCGTTGTGCGCGATCTGCACGATGGTGCGCAGTCGCGGCTGATCCATACGGTGATGGCGCTGGAGCGCGCGCGCACGCATGAGCAGCTCGCGCCGGCGGTGCGGCCATTGGTGGAGGAGGGGCTGGCGCACGCGCGGTCGGCGATCGGCGAGCTGCGCGAGCTCGCGCACGGCATTCATCCAGCGATCCTGACCCACGGTGGCCTGGCGGCGGCGATCGAGGTGCTGGCCGATCGCTCGCCGTTGCCGGTCAGGCTGGGCATCCCGGACGAGCGCTACCCCACGCCGGTCGAGTCGGCGGCGTACTTCGTGGCGGCCGAGGCGCTGACCAACGTCGCCAAGTACGCGCACGCGTCCACGGCGAAGGTCGACGCGACGCGTACGCCGGCCGGCCTGCGCCTGGTGGTCGAAGACGACGGCGTCGGTGGCGCCCGGCGCGCCCCCGGGCGCGGGCTCGCGGGCCTCGGCGATCGCCTGGCGGCGCTGGATGGCGTGCTTGCCATCGACAGCCCGCCCGGCGGCGGCACCCGCATCTGCGCCGAGATCCCGCTGCCCGCACCCGCATAGCGAGCGGGTCAGGCGGCGAGCCGGACGGGCGGCCAGGCAGGGGCTCCGTTGCCGCTGCTTTCCGGGGCGGCGAAGGACGGCTCGCCGGGGGCGGTTGCCGGGGCCAGAAGGCCCAGGCGCTGAGCGGCGTGAACGGCGCCGGCGCGGTTGGGCACGTCGAGACGGCGATAGATGAGCGTCGCGTGATGCTTGATCGTGTCCAGCGAGAGCCCCAGCACGTCCGCGATCGCGCGGTTGGTCGCGCCCTCGGCCATGAAGCCCAGGATCTGCTGCTGCCTGACCGTCAGCGAGCCGCGAGCGACCTCCGGGCGCCAGACGAACTGCGGCCTGCCCGCTGCGACTGCGCGGATTGCGGCGAGCAGCTGCGGTAGGGGGGCGTCCTTGGCCACGAAGCCCGCGGCGCCGGCGGCACGGGCGGCGTGCTGGGTGAGCGAGCCGGAGCTTGACGTGAGGAGCACGCGCACGTGTGGCGATCGAGCGCGGATCGCGCCGCAGATCTCCGTGCCCCACTCGTCGCCGACGAAGAGGTCGACCAGCGCGACGCTCGGCTCGTGGCGGGAGGCGATCAGCAGGGCGTCGGCGCCACGCCGAGCACTCAGCACGCGCGTCACCCAGGGCTCGCGCCGCAGCACGACGTGCAGGCCGATGTGAACGATGTCGCGGTTGTCGACGAGCAGCACGCCGAACCGCAGATCGTCGCGTGCGGCTGTTGCATTGCTCATGCTGCCAGTCTTGCGCGGCTGCCCGGACGCAACCATGTGCGCTGCCCCGAGTCTCACTCCGGCAAACCCCACATTCGGGTCGGGGGAGCTCTCCGTGCGCTCAGGCCGCCGACGCCACGAGCTCGCCGCGGTTGGAGATCAGCACATCGCGCAGGGTGCGAGGCGCTCGCCCGGTGAGGCGTGACACGGCGGGGTCCACGACGTCGTAGTAGCCCTCGCGGATCGCCCTGCCGAAGGCGACGATCGCCCGGGCGACGGGCTTGGGCGCCCCATTGCGGGTCAGCCCCCAGCACAGCATCCTGTCGCCGATCGCGCTGAGCTCGACATGGCGGCCGCTGACTTCCGAGAGCAGCTCGGCGAGCTGGATCTGGCTGAGCGGCTCGGGGCCGGTGATGTCGTAGGTGACGCCGGTGTGCCCGTCGGTGGTCAGCACGGCGGCCGCGGCGGCCGCGCAGTCGTCGCGCGAGACCGGAACCAGCAGCCCGTCGCCGGCATTCGTGTAGAGCTTGCCGTTCGCGACGGCCAGCGCCCCTGGCATCACCTGCAGCTCGGCGTAGGTCCCGTTCCTGAGCACGGTCCAATCGAGCCCGCTCTCCTTCAGGATCTCCTCCGTCTCACCGTGCTCCGTCGCGATCGCCCCGACCGGATGGGTCGGCCCAGGGTTGGGGAAGGACGTATAGACCAGATGTCTGAGTCCTGCGGCGCGCGCTGCCTCGATCGCGGCCTGGTGCTGGGCGATCCGGCGTCCGATGGCGGTCGTGCTGATCAGCAGCATCCGCTCCCCGCCGGCAAAGGCCTCCGAAAGCGAGTCGGGCTGGTCGAAGTCGCCGTAGCGGACCGTCACGCCTGCGCTGGCCAGGTCGCGCATGGCGTCGGGATGACGGGTGACCAGGACGACATCGGCGGGAGGCATGCGCTCCGCGAGGTCCTCGGCGACAAGGCGACCGAGGTGCCCGGACGCTCCGGTGACGATGACGGTCATGGCGCTGATCTCCGATCTGTGGATGGCGGACGCGCACAGGAGCCCATGCCCCGTGCGACGCTCTCCAAGCTAGGTCCAGGCGCGCGGCGCGGCGACTGGTCAGAGCGCCAGCTTGGGCCGCTCTCAAGGCCAAATGCGCAGCAAGGACGTACGTCGCCGAGCCCAGGGGCGTGAGCGGATCGCCCCGGATGGGGTAGCGCCAAGACCGGTCTCGGAGCCGATGACGCGGGGGTCGTTGTGGGCCAGCATGTGACACGTAATGGCTCACGCTTCCGCTCAACCCAATCCCGACTTGGAACCACTACGCAAGCCGCTGCTTCGCTCGGTGCCGCCCCCGCCCCCGCCCCGCGGGCGCGCGGAGGCCGGCCGCTTGCCGGACGCCGCGGCGCTCGCCGACCTGGTGACCGCCCCGAGCACCGGGGTGGCCCAGCACGCGCGGGCGGCGCTGGCGCCGGTGCTCCCGCACGACGCGCTGGTGCTCGTCACGCCGGCGCTTGCCGGGGCACCCGTGCAGATCGCGGCGCCCCGCAACCTGCAGGGACCGCTGGCGGCAATCGAGTGGTCGCGGATCGTCTCCGCCGCCGCCGCGCCGGCGAACGGCACGGCGGCGCGGATCGCGCTGCCTGACGTGATCGACGGCCTGAGCACCGCGGCATGGTCAGCCACCTCCGGGGGATGCGCCGTCTGGCTCGTGATTTGCGGGCAGTCGGGGCTCGACATCGACGACGCGGAGGACTCGGCGGCGAGGCAGGTCGCGCTGTTGGCCGCGGCGCGCGCCCGGCGCATCGACGAGGATCCACCGGCGGGCACGCTCGCGTTCTCGCGGGCGATGAGCCTCGAGCGCGAGCGCGTGCGGGCGCAGATCTCCAGCAGTCATGCCGCGACGCTGTCGGGCCTGCTGCACACGTTGCGCAGGGCAAACGACCGCGGATCTCGCACGGCACCGCCGGAGGTCGCCGAGGCGATCAACCTCGCATCGCATGCGCTGCTCGACCTGGAGACCATGACCGAGCGCCACGACCCCTTCGGCCGCGAGCTCCTGAGCAAGGCGTTCGCCGAGGCCGAGGCCGATGTGCGCCGAGTGGTGCACGCCGTCCGGCTGCGCGTGTTCGCCGACCTAGACGCAGCGGAGGGTGTGCAGGTTCCGCAGGCGATCGCACAGGCCGCCCGCTTCCTCAGCCGGGTCGCCGCGTTGAACGCCACACGGCATGCCGGCGCCGACAAGCTTCGACTGTTCTGGCGGCTGACCCCGCAGACGCTGGCGATCACGGTCGCCGACAACGGCGCGGGGTCAGACGACACGGGCGAGCAGCTCGGAAAGCTCGACGACGTCCACCGGCGCCTCGCCGGGCTGGGCGCGGAGATCGAGATCGACTCGAGCCCGCACTGGGGGACGACGCTCACGTGCCGGCTGCCGCTGCACGACGTCGCGGCGACGCCGGAGACTCCAGGCGCGAGGCGCCTGGAGCAGCTGCGCGACCGCGAGCGCGAGGTGCTCGAGCTGATGATCTCGGGGCTGCGCAACCGCGACATCGCCGATCGGCTGTTCATCAGCGTCCGCACGGTCAAGTACCACGTCTCGAACATCCTCCAGAAGCTCGGCGTGGCCTCTCGCACTGAGGCGATCGCCCTCGCTCACAGTGCCGGGATCTCGGCGCCCGCGTCCGATCTCGAGCCGGCCGCGGACACGGGCCAGAGCGCCTGAGAGACCGCTTCTTGGAGTCCACCGCGGTGCTCATCGCGGAAGCCGACGGCCTTGTGCGCGCCGGCTTCCGTCTGTTGCTCGAGGGCGAGGGCGACGTGACGGTGGTCGGTGAGGCGGCCAGGGGCGAGCACGCCGTTGCCGGGGCGCGCAGGCTACGCCCCAACGTCGTGCTGATGGATGGCGGCATCCCAGGCTTGGATGCGCTTCGTGCGAGTCGCCAGATCTTCGAGGCGGCCCTGCCAGGGGTGAGCGTGCTCCTGCTGATCTCGTCGGGGACCGACCCCGCGGTCTTCGCGGCGCTGCGCGCTGGGGCCAATGGCGTGTTGCTCCGCGACAGCGAGCCCGGCGACCTGCTGCGCGCCGTGCGCGTGATCGCCCGCGGCGGGGCGCTGCTCCCGCCAGGCTTCACGCGCCGGCTGGCGGCTGATGTCGTGTCGCGGCGGCTGCGCTCAGGCGCCGATCTCCCCGAGCTCGAGGCGCTGACCCAGCGACAACGCGAGGTGTTGGCGCTCATCGGCCACGGGTTCAGCAACGGGGAGATCGCCGAGCGCCTCACGGTAAGCCCGGCGACCGTGAAGACCCACGTGGGTCAGGTGATCGGCAAGCTCGGGGCGCGCGACCGGGCGGAGCTGGTCATCCTCGCCTACGAGACAGGTCTCGTGCTACCGGCAGGAGAAGCAGAAGCGCTGCACGCGCCGGACCGAGATCGCTGACGAGCGCGCGCGTAGGCGCGCGTTCGCTTTCGCTTTGCGCGCGGAGTGGGGGTGTGGGTGGCGCGCAGCGCGGTTGTCTGTGGCGGGCTTGGCGTTGGTTGCTTGCATTGAAGGAGAGGGAGTGCTGTCGCCGTGGCTCGACCGCGCTGTGGGCCGGATTGTGTACGTATACG
>JAWVFZ010000289.1:0-4203 GCA_033855555.1 Solirubrobacteraceae bacterium | reverse complement strand
CCGCGCCCGAGTCCAGCTACGCCGCGCCGGGCGGCGACGAGCTCGTCATGCGCGGGGCGATGACGCCCAAGACGCGCGCCCAGTACGCCCAGGTGCTCCACGGCGGGCTGCAGCAGGAGGACGCCTGGCAGCGCGCGGTCGAGTTCCTCTTCGAGCGCCTGGCGGTGCGCTGGGTCGTCAATGACGTGCCGACCGAGGGCCAGAAGGAACTGCTCGCCCGCTTCCGCGCCGCGACGCGCGACGAGCGCACATGGATCCGGAGCGTCTTACGCGAGCACCTCGCCGAGCACTTTCCGGACGTCGAAGCGCCGTAGGTTCACGCCAGCGCCGCGTCCAGCAGCACGCGGGCCAGCGCGCGGCGCGCTCGCGGGTCAGCCAGCCGCCCGGGCAGCTCGCGGTGCAGCTGCTGCAGCCCCATGAAGGTCGAGTAGAGGACCGTCGCACGCGCGCGGGCGGTGGCGGGCGGAAGGCCGGCGGCGCGCAGCAGGGCGCCGAGGCTGCCCAGGCGCCGCTCCGTGATCCGAGCCACCGCTGCGGCGATGCGCGGGTCCGACGCAGCCTCGACGACCATCCGCGCGTGGACGGTGTCGTCCTGGCTGACCTGCACGGCCTTGGCGACGATTGCCTGCAGGCGCTCGCGCGGCGGGGCGCCGGGCAGGATCGCCTCCGGCGGCTCGCCGTAGTGGTGCTCCCAGCGGTCGATCGCGGCGTCGAGCAGCGCCGAGCGGTCCTTGAAGTGCCAGTAGAAGCTCCCCTTCGTGACGCCGAGCCGGCGCGCCAGCGACTCCACGGCGACGGCGGCCAGGCCGCCCTCGCGGATCGCCTCGAGCGCCGCCAGCTCCCAGTCCTCGGACGTCAGCGCCTTCACCATACGCACCAGTATGGCCAGTGTGTCACCATACGCATCCGTATGGAGATTCGAAGGAGACGGTGATGGAAGAGATCGCGGACGGCGTATGGAAGCTGGCGGGACGCCCGCAGCACGCGTTCAACTCGTACCTGGTGGGCGACGTCTTGGTCGACGCCCGCACCCGCCACGCAGCAGGCCGCATCCTCGGCGAGCTGAACGGCCGCGAGCTCGGAGCGCATGTGCTGACCCACGCCCACGCCGACCACCAGGGGTCCAGCGCCGCCGTGTGCCGCGCGCGCGACGTGCCGCTGTGGTGCGGCGCGGCCGACGTGCACGTCGCCGAGAGCGGCCGCACCACCGAGGCCGGCACCGGCCATTGGATCGGCCGCTGGCAGGAGCGCAACTGGGCCGGTCCCGGGCATTCCGTGGCGCGCGCGCTGCACGAGGGCGACGATGTCGCCGGCTTCGAGGTGCTCGAGGTCCCCGGCCACGCGCCCGGGCACATCGCCCTGTGGCGCGAGCGCGACCGCGTGCTCATCACCGGCGACGTGCTCTTCAACCGCCATCCGCTGACCGGCCGCCCGCACCTCGGCGAGCCACCCGCGATCTTCACGCGTGACCCGGAGGCCAACCGCGCGAGCATCCGCCGGATCGCAGCGCTACGCCCGCGGCTGGCGTGCTTCGGCCACGGTCCCGTGCTGCGCGACCCGGGGCTGCTGACCGATGTGGCCGACCGGCTGCCGGCACCCCTGACGTGGGCCCTCTAACTCGCACATAGCGCACATAAGAGGGCCCAGGTCCCCCAGCGGTGCCGGCTTCCTTCCCTCAGTGACCAGGCCGCGCGCCGGGCCCTGCGATCGCCGGAACCGAACGCGCGCGAGCTCCGGCCGCCAGCCGCCTCACCCCAGGTCCTTGGCGATCGCCGCCGCGACGGTCTGCCCAGCCTGGATCGCGCCGTCCATGTAGCCCGCCCAGACGGTGGCGGTCTCGGTCGAGGCGAAGAAGCGCACGCCGTCGCGGGCATGCAGCGCCTCACCGAAGCCGGTGAGCACGCCCGGCCCCGGCACCGTGACCGGGCAGCCGCGGTGCAGCGGCTGCTCGTCCCACAGCACGTCGAAGAAGTCGCGGGGGTTGCGGGCCGCGTCGCCGAAGTACGTGGCGAACTGCGCGAGGCAGCGGTCGCGCCGCTCCTGGGGGGTCCAGGTGCCGAACTCGCGCGCGTCCTGGCCGTCGATGAACCCCATGAGGACGCCGGGGGTGCCCGACGGCGGCGTCAGGTCGAACGTCGCCTTCATCGGCCCGGTGTCGCTGGTGGCCTGGCCGCTCAGCCCGTCCTTGCGCCAGAACGGCGTGTCGTAGATCGCGAAGCCCTTGCCGATCGAGCCCAGCGGCAGGTGCTGATAGAGCTGGTCCTTCAGCGCGGCGAGGCCCGGCGCATAGACGATCCGCGTGGCCATCGGCGGCGGCACGGCGATCAGCACGCGTCGCGCCGCGATCGTGACGCGCTCGCTTCGTACCGTCGTCCACTTGCCCTTGGTGGTGACGTAGCGCACCGGCGAGTTCAGGGTGACGGCGCCCTTGCCCAGCTTGGCAGCCAGCTTCTCGGGCACCTGCTGGGTGCCGCCGACGAACTGCGACTCCTGCGCGCCCCCTGCGGTGTCGACCAGCAGGTTGAGGTTGCCGGCGGAGCGGATGTAGAACACCACGAAGAGCAGCGAGACCTCCGCCGACTGAACGCTGAACAGCGCTTCGATGGCCAGGTCCATGAGCTTGCGCGCGCCGTCGGTGGTCGCATTGGCCAGCTTCCAGGTCTCGAAGCTCTGCCCGTCCCATTCCTTGGCGCTGGCGGCCTTCCATGGCGCGGCCGGGTCGACCTGCTGGGCCATGCTGTTGAGCTTGTTGATCAGCACCTGCGCCTCGACCAGCGCGACGGGGTCGATCGGCGGCACCGTGCCGGTGTACAGCTGGCGCTGGCCGTCGAAGTACAGGACGTTCTTGCCCTCGTTGTAGGTGGGGTAGGTCTTGACGCCCAGGTCGCGTGCGAGCGCGGCGATGCGGTCCTGGGTCGGCCCGATGAACGTCGCCCCGTAGTTGGCGGGCACGCCATCGCGGGTGTGGCCGGTCCAGATGCGCCCGCCGACCCGCTTGTCGGCCTCGACGACGTGGACCTTCAGGCCAGCCCGCTGCAGGTCGCGCGCGGCGGTCAGACCGCACAGCCCGGCGCCGACGACGCACACGTCGACCTTCTTGGTCTTCGGCTTCTTCGTCTTCTTCTTTGCCGCTTCGGCGCTCGCGGGCAGAACGCCGGCCAGCGCGCCGGCGCCGGCTCCCGCGAGAAACCGGCGTCGTCCGATGTGCGGGGCCACGATGTCGTCCGTCATCCCTTGCCGTCCTTCTTGGTCGCGTTTCGTGCCGTGCATCGCGTGACCCCGCGGCGAGCACCGGCCAATACATAAACCTGACTTGTATTCACGTATAGTCCATCCCGGTGGAGGCGTCAACATCCGACCGTAGCCGCCGCACCCCCGTTCAGCGCCGCAGCCGCGAGCGCATGGAACGGATCCTCGTGGCGGCCGAGGACCTGGTTGTCGGCAGCGGCATCGACGCGCTCTCGACGCGTTCCGTGGCCATCGAGGCCGGCGTGCCGGTCGCGACGCTCTATCAGTACTTCGCCGACCGCGACGGGATCATCGCGGCGCTGATCGCCCGCCACGTCGACGCGATGGACGAACGTGTCGCCGCCGCGGTGGCGGCTCTGGAGCGCTACAGCGTCCAGACGCTGGTCCAAGCCACGGTCGAGGCCTACGTGGCCGGCTACAAGGCGCACCCGAGCTACGTGGTGCTGTGGTTCCAGGGCCGGGTCAGCCACGAGATCGACGCCTTCGTGCGCGAGCGTACGGTCCGACTGGCCGCCAACTTCCGCGAGTTCACGATCGCCGCGGGGCTGATCGCGCCGGACACCAGCCCGCTGGTCTTCGAGCTCGCCGGCGAGATGATCGACGCCTTCCTGAACGTCGCCTACCGCCGCTCCCGTCACGGCGACCGGCGCATCGTGGCTGAGGGCATCGCGATGCTGAGCGACTACATGGAGCGCCACGCCACGCCGGCCGGGCGCACCGGCATACCCGCCGCCGAGCTACACGCCAATCTGGAGGTCTGATGCGCCGCGCCCTGCTGTCCCTGGTCATGCTCGTCGCCGGCGCCTCGTCCGCCGAAGCCGCCGTGACGGCGCCGGTCGACCACGCCGGGCGCTGGATCACCGACGCACGAGGGCGGGTGGTGGTGGTGCACGGCGTCAACATGGTCTACAAGCGTCCGCCCTACGCTCCCGACGCGATCGGCTTCGACGACGC
>JAWVFZ010000288.1:0-2808 GCA_033855555.1 Solirubrobacteraceae bacterium | reverse complement strand
GAGGGCGTCGGTGCCGCCGGCGTCGTGCCGATGGGCCCGTACTTCCTCGTCAACCTGCTCGGCCTGGACACCGTGTTCCACGTCGCCGAGCACCTGGCAGAGTCCTACGGCGACCGCTTCTTCCTGCACAAGGGAATGGGCCGCCTCGTCGAGGAGGGCAAGCTCGGCGCCAAGACCGGCGGCAACGGCTTCTACGACACCGAGGGCAACCCGAACATCGAGGGCGACGCCGAGCCCGACATCGACGAGCTCGTCGAGCTGCTGACGCTCAAGACGTTCGTCGAGGCCTGCCTGGTGCTCGAGGAGGGCGTGGCCACCCACCGCGACATCGACTTCGGGATGATGGCCGGCGCCGGCCTGGACCCGCGCCGCGGCCTGCTGCCGCCGTTCATGAAGGCCGATGTCGAGGGGCTGGACACGATCCTCGAGCGCCTCGAGAGCGCCGAGGAGAAGCACGGCGAGCGCTTCGCTCCGCCGACCGTGCTGCGGCGGCTCGTCGCGCAGGGGCGCCTGGGGACGAAGTCCGGCCAGGGCTTCTACGCCTACCCGCAGGCCGACGCCGGTGACTCGGCCCCATCCACCGAGGTCGTCAAGCTCGAGACCCGCGGCAACATCGCGATCGCCTGGCTGGCCCACGGCCAGATGAACTCGATCGCGCCGTCGGTGATCAAGGACCTGGGCGCGGTCTACGAGGCCGCCAAGGCGAACGGCGCACGCGCGCTGGTGATCGCGTCCTCGAACCCGTTCCTGTTCAGCGCCGGTGCCGACATCAAGGCGTTCACGCAGATGGACGCCGCCGCGGGCGAGCAGCTGCTCCACGACGCCCACGCGCTGCTGCGGTCGATCGAGACCGGCGGGATCCCGACGATCGCGGCGGTCAACGGCCTGGCGTTCGGCGGCGGTTGCGAGCTGGCGATGGCCTGCGACGTGCGGATCGCTGCGCGCGCGGCGATCTTCGGCCAGCCTGAGATCAAGCTCGGGATCCTCCCGGGCTTCGGCGGCACCCAGCGCCTCCCGCGGCTCGTGGGCGAGAACAAGGCGCTCGAGATGAACCTGATCGGCGACCCGGTCGGCGCCGAGGAGGCGTTCGAGTTCGGCTTGGTCAACCGCGTCGTCGTCGACCACGAGCTGTTCGACACCGCCCTGGCCTGGGCGCGCAAGCTTGCCGAGCAGGCGCCGCTCGCGGTCGCGCAGATCAAGAAGGTCAGCGCCAACGGCGACCTCGACGCCGGCATCGAAGCCGAGAAGCACGCCTTCGCGGCCGCGTTCCAGTCCGAGGACGGCAAGGAAGGGATCAGCGCATTCCTGGGCAAGCGCACGCCGGTGTGGACGGGCAGATAGAACAGCTTGCGGGCCTCGTGCGCGAGGCTCGCTGCGTCGTCGCGCTGACCGGAGCGGGGATCTCGGTGCCATCCGGGATCCCCGACTTCCGCTCGCCGGGTTCGGGCCTGTGGCAGAACGTGAACCCGATGGAGGTCGCACACATCGACGCATGGCGCGCCGATCCCGAGCGCTTCTGGCACTTCTATGGCAACCGCTTCCAGACGCTCGAGGGCAAGGAGCCCAACGGCGCGCACCGCGCGCTCGTCGAGCTCGAGCGCCGCGGCAGCCTCGACGCCGTCATCACGCAGAACATCGACATGCTGCACCGCAAGGCGGGCACGTCGGAGCTGATCGAGGTCCACGGGACGATCGAGTCGTCCTCGTGCCTGGCGTGCGGCGCGCGCTACCCGCTCGCCGAGGTCCGCGAGCGGCTGGCGCATTCGCCGATCTCGGTGCCCGGCTGCGACTGCGGCGAGCCGCTGAAGCCCGACGTCGTGCTGTTCGGCGAGTGGCTGCCGGAGGGCGCGCGCGAGCGCGCCTACGAGCTCGCCGCCGGCGCCCACCTGCTCCTCTGCGTCGGCTCCGCGCTGGCGGTCCACCCGATCGCCCAGCTACCCGGCGTCACCGCCGCCAACGGCGGCTCGGTGGCGATCATCACCCAGGGCCCGACGCCCTGGGACTCGCGCGCGGCGGTCAAGCTCGACGGCGACGTCGTCGCCGATCTCGAGGCGCTGCTCGCTGCCCTCTGAGCGCTTCGGGGGGTCAAGTCTTTCATTGCCGCATTTTGCCCTGCTTGCGGCGATTTGCGTCAGTGGCGCGCAGCGCGGTTTGCGGGTGGCGGGGCTGGCGTTGGCTGCCGGCATCGAGGGAAAGGGGCTGGCTCGAGCGCGACTGCCGGGCCGCTTGAGGAACAAACCTCCCGCTCACGGGAACCTTCGTTACCCATGCGCCCCGCCCAGCCGTTGTGGGCCGGAAAGTCCGCTATGCGCGGAGAATCCGGCCCAGAACGAGCGTGCCCCGCTCACCCTCTCCCTCAATGCCGACCGCCGGGCCCGCCGCCTCACTCCAGCCCGGCCGCCACCCGCGCGCGCAGCGCCGCCTCCAGCCGCTGTAGGACCTGCTCGACGTCGGCCGTCATCGGCTCATCCAGGCCGCCTTGCAGCGCAGAGTTGGCGGCGGCTCCCACAACCCCCCGCGACTCGCGTAGCTCCGCCAGGCGGTCGGGGAGACGGTCGCGCCAGGGCTCGAGCTCCGCGAGCGCCGCCTCGAGCGCGACGCGCAACTGCAGAGCGGCCTCGCGGGCGCGCCCGGCGTCGAGGTCCAGCCGCGCGCGTAGCGTGAGCTCTTCGGCGGCCAGCGCGGCGTCGCGGCCGCTGAGCAGGGCCGCAAGACGCTCCTGCGGGCGCAGCGCGGCGGCGCGCGCCGTACGCGGCGCGCGGGGGACGGGGAGCGTGGTCGCGGCCGACCAGCGTCCGTGGGCGACCT
>JAWVFZ010000287.1:0-4081 GCA_033855555.1 Solirubrobacteraceae bacterium | reverse complement strand
GACACGCGCACATCGGTCGGGTAGCGGCCGGTCGGGATCCGCCCGGTCACCTTCAGGCGCTTGGCGTCGATCACGGAGATCACGTCGGCGCCGCCTTCGGTGACGAGCACGCGGCCCTTGTGGAAGGCGAGCGCGTTGGGGTTCGTGCCGATCCCGGCCTTCGTCCCGACGCCGACGTACTTGACGACCTTGAGCTTCTTGGTGTCAAGCACGGCGACGCGGTCGGTGTTGGCGACCGCCACGTACGCGCGCTTGCCGCTGGGCGCCAGGACCGCCTCGGGGTGCGACAGGTGGCCGCCGACCGTGATCGTCTTGGTGACCTTCGCCGTCGCGAGGTCCACGACGCTCACGGTGCCCGTGGTCTCGTTGGTGACGAGCGCGCGGCGCCCGTCGGGCAGCACCGCGGCCCCGTAGGGGTAGCGGCCGGTCTTCGCGTAGCGGACCTTGCGGGTCTTGACGTCGACGATCGCGGCGCGGTTGGCGAGGTTCAGCGGGACGACGAGCGTCTTGCCGTTGGGCGAGATGTCGAGGTACTCGGGGTAGCTGATCAGCTTGGCCGCCGGCAGCGGGAAGTCGTTGGGCGGCTCCGCGTCGGCGGGCGGCGGGACCGGGATCTGCCCCGTCTCCGTCGCCTTGCCGGACTTGGAGAGGGTGAAGACGTGCACCACGTCGCCGCCGCCGCCGGGGAGGGCGGGGCGCGAGGTCTCCCGGTTCGTCGAGTTGGCGAGGCCGCTGACGTACGCGCGCGTGCCCTTGCGGTTGATGACGACACCACCGGAGGCGCCGGGGAGCGGCAGCGTCTGGACGACCTTGGCGCTGCTGACCGAGACGATCCGGACGTCGTTGAGGCCGGAGCCCGCGGACACGGTCCAGTAGAAGCGGCCGTCCGGGGTCAGCGCGCCGCCGGTCGGGACGTTGCCGACGTTGGCGAGGCGCCCGTAAGGGGTGAGGTGGCGACCGTTGTTGAGGATGTGCAGGCTCGGGCCGATGCGGCCGTCGTCTGCGGCGACGGCGGCGGGCGCCGCGGCCGCGAGGGCCGCGCCGGCGAGCAGGAGGTTGCGCTTGCGAGTCACTTGAGCCTCAGGGTTGCGACGACGCCGGCGTGGTCGGACGGCCACAGGCCGCTGATCCGATCCGTCGGCTTGGCACCTACGACGACCGACCGCAGCACCGTCGCCGCCGGCCGGACAACGATGTGATCGATCCACTGATCGAGCTTGGACACAGGGTTGAGGAGGTTCTCGTCCTGACAGCACGTGCTGGCGCGCTTGCCGGTCTCCTTGAAGCCTCCGTGGATGACGTTCAGGTAGCCCGCCGCGGCGCCGCCGGTGGCGGCCGGGTCGGAGTTGAAGTCGCCGGCCATGATCGTCGGCAGGGTCTTGGACTTCGCCCCGGTGGTGAGGAGCTCGGCGAACTGCTTGCTTGCGAGCTCGGCGCTGTAGGCCTCGGCGTGCGGGTCCAGGAAGCGGAACTTCTTGCCGGCGACCTTGCCGTCCATCCCGGCGAAGCCGCGCTTGAGGTCGACCGCATGCCCGTCGGCCAGCGGGACGCTGAGCTGGTCGCTGAAGATCCCGTGCACGTCCTTGACGAACTTCACGCGCGCGCCCTTGCCGGTGCGCAGGAGGACCGTGTTGCCCAGGACGAGGCGCAGGTCGTAGCCGTCCGCCGACGGAACCTCGACGTCGATCTCGTCCTGGCGCGACACGGCCTTGTACGTCAGCCCCTTGGCCTTGAGCTGCTTCTGCAGCAGGGCGAGCCAGTCGTAGATCGGGGTGCGCGCGTCGTTGATCCCGTCATGGACGCCGTCGGCGCCCTTGTAGTAGCGGGCGACCTCCTGCAGGCCGATCACGTCGGGCTTGTTCTGCTTCACCTCGGCTGCGATCGCCTTGGCGCGCGTCGCGAAGTCGGTCTGGTCGACGGTCGCGTGCAGCGCCTTCGCCTTGTCCATCTCAGAGTTCAGATCCGACGCCGTCGCGAGCGTGATGATGTCGGCGCCGAGGTACAGGTTGCGCGACATGACTGTGACGTCGGGCTTTGCCTTCTTGGCAGCCTGGGCGCCGGCGGGGATGACCGCGAACGCGATCAGCGCGAGCACGGCGATGCGGGGACGATGCAACCTGAGACTCCTCCTCCTGGACTGGTGTGCTGAACCTAACACCGCAGGATGGGTAGGACGGCGGCGTGAGCGCCATCCTCGACCGCATCGACCACGCCGTCGGCCAATCGCTGGAGGCCGCCATCTCGGCCCATCACCGGCGCAGGCTGCGTAGTGCCACCCAGCTGGACAGGCTCGAGCCGCCGCAGGACGGTTCGCTGTGGGCGGCCGGGGATCCGCCGCCGCGCGACGGCTGCGAGCTCGAGGTGCTCATCGAAGGCGCCGAGCTGTTCCCGCGGATGGCCGAGGCGATCGCGGGCGCGCGCGACCATGTCCACATCGCCGGCTGGCACGTGGCGCCGGGCTTCGGGGTGACGCGCGGCTCCGACGCCCGCACCGTGCGGCACCTGCTCGGCGAGGTCGCCGAGCGCGCGGACGTCCGCGTCCTGCTGTGGGCCGGCGCGCCGGTGCCGGCGTTCACGCCCCGGCGCTCGGAGGTGCGCAAGGCCCGCGACGAGCTCGTTCGCGGAACGCGGATTCGCTGCGTGCTGGACCCGCGCGAGCGCCCGATGCACTGCCACCACGAGAAGCTCGTGATCGTCGACGGCTCGGTCGCGTTCGTCGGCGGGATCGACATCACGACGCTGGGCGGCGACCGTTTCGACTCCAGCGAGCACGCGGTCCGCGGGGGCCTGGGCTGGCACGACGTCGGCACGCGCGTCCGCGGGCCGGCCGTCGCCGACGTCGCCGCGCACTTCGCCGCGCGCTGGAGCGAGGTCGCGGACGAGCGGCTGGCGCCGACCCCGGCGCCTGAGCCGGTCGGCACCACGACGCTCCAGATCGTCCGCACCGTCCCCGAAAAGGTCTACGACTTCCTGCCGCACGGCGACTTCCGGATCCTCGAGTCCTACGTGCGCGCGCTGCGCTCGGCGCAGTCGCTGATCTACCTGGAGAACCAGTTCCTGTGGTCGCCGGAGATCGTGCGGGTGCTCGCCGACAAGCTGCGCAATCCGCCCAGCGACCGGTTCCGGCTCGTGGTCCTCCTGCCCGCCCGGCCCAACAACGGCGCCGATGACACGCGCGGCCAGCTCGGGGTGCTGGCGGACGCCGACGACGGCGCCCACCGCTTCCTGGCCGCGACGATCCATTCGCGCACGGGCAACGTGGTCGCGCCGCTGTACGTCCACGCCAAGGTGGGGATCGTCGACGACGCGTGGCTCACCGTCGGTTCGGCCAACGTCAACGAGCACTCGCTCTTCAACGACACGGAGATGAACGTCGTCACCCACGACGGCCGGCTCGCCCGCGACACGCGGCTGCGGCTCTGGGCCGAGCACCTGGAGCTCGGCGTCGACGACGTGGCCGGGGACCCGGCGACGGTGGTGGATGAGCTCTGGCGCCCGATCGCCTCCGAGCAGCGCGAGCGGATGCTGACCGGCCGGCCGCGCACCCACCGGCTGTGCGAGCTGCCCGGCGTCTCGCGGCGCTCGAACGCGCTGCGCGGGCCGCTGCAGAACCTCGTCGTCGACGGGTGATCTACTAGAGGGGGATGTTGCCGTGCTTGCGCTTCGGGCCCGGCTCGCGCTTGGTGAGCAGCGTATGCAGCGCCGTGATCACCTTGGGCCGGGTCTCGTGCGGGACGATGACGTCGTCGATGTAGCCGCGCTCGGCCGCGCTGTAGGGATTGGCGAAGCGCGCCTTGTAGTCGTCCATCAGCTTCTGGCGGCGCTGGTCGGGCGTCGGGGAGCTGGCGAGGTCGCGGCGGTAGATGATGTTCACCGCGCCCTCGGGGCCCATCACGGCGACCTCGGAGGTCGGCCATGCGAAGTTGAAGTCGGCGAGCAGGTGCTTGGAGGCCATGACGTCGTAGGCGCCGCCGTAGGCCTTGCGCGTGATGACCGTGATCTTCGGGACCGTCGCCTCGGTGAACGCGTAGAGCAGCTTCGCGCCGTGGCGGATGATCCCGCCCCACTCCTGGTCGGTGCC
>JAWVFZ010000286.1:0-8390 GCA_033855555.1 Solirubrobacteraceae bacterium | reverse complement strand
ATGATGTCGCGCTGGATCTCGTTGGTCCCGCCGTAGATCGAGGAGACCAGCGCGGTGCGCACGAAGCCCTCCATGTCGTACTCGGAGGCGTAGCCGTAGCCGCCCATCATCTGCATCCCCTCCAGCGTGATCTGCTTGACGACCTCGGTGACCTTCAGCTTCGCCATCGACGCCTCGCGCGGGAACATCCGGGCCGGGTCGGCGTCGACGCGTGCCGCGACGTCGTAGGTCAGCAGCCGGCAGACCTCCAACTCGGTGGCGAGATCGGCGATCCGGTGGCGGATCGTCTGGAACGACCCGATCGGCTTGCCGAACTGCTTGCGCTCCTTGACGTAGGCCACGACGTCGTCGAAGGCCCGCTGCGCCAGCCCGAGCATGTTCGCGGCGATGATCAGGCGCTCGACGTTCAGCCCGGACATCAGCTGCGTCCAGCCGTTGCCCTCCTCCCCCAGCAGCGCGTCCGTGCCGACGACACAATCGGTGAAGAAGACGTCGTTGACCTCCTTGCCGCCCATCGTCTCGATGGCCCGGATCTCCACGCCCTCCGCGTCGGCCGGCACCATCAGCATGCTGATGCCCTCGTGCTTGCGCTCGCTGCGCTCGGTGCGGCAGACGAGCAGGATCTGCGACGCCACGTGCGCGCCGGTGATCCACGTCTTCTGACCGTTGATCACGTAGGAGCCGTTGCGCCGCTCGGCGCGGCACTGCAGCGCGCCGACATCGGAACCGGCCTCCGGCTCGGACATCGCGATCGAGTGCGGCTCGCCGGCGGCGATGCGGCCGAGGATGTCGTGCTTCTGCTCCTCGGTGCCGAACCGCTCAACGGCGCCGGCGACGATCAGCGAGACCGCCATCGCGCCAATCGGCAGCAACCCACGCGTGGTCTCCTCCAGCAGCAGGCACAGGTCGACGACCGTTCCGCCTCCGCCGCCGTACTCCTCGGGAATCGAAACGCCGACCCAGCCGAGCTCTGCGATGCGCCGGTAGATCTCGGCGTCGTGGCCCTCGGTCAGCGCCTCGCGCTGCTCGTGGGTACCGCATTCGCGGGCGGAGAAGTCGCGCATGGCCTCGACGAAGGCCTGCTGTTCATCGGTCAGCGGGAACATGCTCGCACCCTACGCAGGCACGGCGTCGAGCGCGGCGAACGACGACTACTCTGAAGCCCGTGAAGCGCCTCGCCGTCCCCGGCATCACCATGGTGGTCATCGTGGCCCTCGTCGCGCTGCTCGTCTACGGCGTCGCGGCCAAGGATTCGAACTCGTCGGCGCTCGACACTGCCGTGAAGCGCGGACAACTGCCGCCCGCGCCAGGCGCCGACCGCGCGATCCCGGCGCTGCACGGCGGCGGCAAGCTGCGCCTCGCCGACTACCGCGGCAAGGTGGTCGTATTGAACTTCTGGGCCAGCTGGTGCACCCCATGCGTGGCGGAGGCGCCGCTGCTTCAGCGCATCCAGCGCTCGCTCGGCGCGCAGGGGACCGTGATGGGCGCGACCTACAACGACGTGCCGTCGGACTCGACCGGCTTCGAGCGAGACCATCACCTGACCTATCCCTCCGGGCGCGACGTCGGGCTCAAGCTCGCACGCGACTACAACACGCACGCGCTGCCAGAGACGTTCGTGATCGATCGGAAGGGCAGGGTCGTGGCCATCAGCCGCGGCCAGGTCTCCGAGCGGTTCCTGCGCAACGCGGTCCAGGAGGCGCTGGCGTCGTGAGGCGGCTCATCGTCGTGGCCATGCTCGCATCGATCGTCGCTGCGAGCCCCGCTGCCGGGAAGCCTGCGAGCTTCGCCGACGTCGAAGACGAAGTGATGTGCGTCAGCTGCAACGTGGCACTCAACATCGCCCAGTCCCCGCAGGCCGATGCCGAGCGCAAGTACATCCGCGCGCTCATCGACAAGGGCGCCGACAAGGAGCAGGTCAAGCGCGAGCTCGTGCGCGTGTACGGCGACAACGTGCTCGCGCTGCCGAAGTCCGAGGGCATCAACTGGGTCGCCTATCTGGTCCCGATCGCACTGATCGCGGCGCTGGTCGCCGCGCTCGCCCTCGCACTGCCGCGCTGGCGCAGGCGCGACCCGCCGCGCCCGTCGGGCGGTCCCGGCCTCAGCGACTCGGACGCCGCCCGGCTCGACGCCGACCTCGCGCGTTACGACAAGTGATCCTCGCAGCGTCGACCGCCGACACGACCGTGTTCGCCGCGTTCGCGGTGGGCGTGGTCTCGTTCGTCTCGCCCTGCGTGCTGCCGCTCGTTCCCGGCTACCTGAGCGCGATCTCGGGCGTCAGCCTCGCCGAGATCAAGACAGGCGAACGCAGCCTCGCCAAGCTCCTCGTCCCAAGCGTGGTCTTCTGCCTGAGCTTCACCCTGATGTTCGTGCTGCTGGGCATGAGCGCGACGAAGCTCGGCGGCACGCTGTCGGACCACCGCCTGACGCTCAACCGCATCAGCGGCGCCCTCATCATCGCGCTGGGCGTCTTCTTCGTCCTGACGCCGTTCATCCCGGCCCTGAACCGCGAATGGCGCCCCGAGGCGCTGATGCGGCGCGCCGGCAGCGGCGGCCCGATCATCGCGGGGCTCGCGTTCGCCATCGCTTGGACGCCCTGCGCCGGCGCCACCCTCAGCGCCATCCTGACCGCAGCGGCCAACCAGGACTCCGTCTACCACGGCGGCGTGCTGCTGCTCTGCTACTCCCTCGGCCTCGCGATCCCGTTCCTGCTGTGCGCCGTCGCGTTCGACCGAGCGACCACGGCGTTTCGCTGGATGCGCGATCACTACCTGGTCCTGACGGCCATCAGCGGGATCATCCTGATCGGCATGGGCCTGCTACTCCTGACCGATCAGTACAGCTGGCTCAACGCAAGGGCGCAGGACGGCCTGAACGCACTGCACCTGGACTTCTTCAAGTCGCTCTAGGCGTGTAGGTGGGGTCACCGGGTAGGCGGGGTCAAGTCTTTCATTGCCACATTTTGCTGCTTGGGGTCAGGGCGTCAGTGGCGCGCAGGGCGGTCGCGCATGCCGGCCGGGCGCTGGCTGCCGGCATTGAGGGAGAGGAGCGGCACGGACGGGAGCCGGGCTCGTGCGTTGTGGGCCGGAAAGTCCGCGCTATCCGCGGAGAATCCGGCCCAGCACGACGCCGGTGGCTCACCTCTTCCTCACTGTGAGCAACGAACGCCCACGCCGCCGAGGCGAACCGCTCTGCGCGCTACCGACTTCCAGGCTCCGCGGGAAAAACCGCCCAAATGTGGCAATGAAAGACTTGACCCCATGCGGCGGAATGTGGCAATGAAAGACTTGACCCCCCCGCCGGTGCGGGACCCGCCGGCGGACCCCCGCCGGTGCAGAGGCGCGGCGCGACGGCGCTATCCGGCTCTACATCTCCAGCGGCGCCGACACGCCCAGCAGGTCCAGCGACCGGGCGAGGATCGATTGCGTCGCGTCGCACAGCGCGAGCCTGAAGGGCTGCTCGTCGGATCCGACGACCTGGCAGTCGCGGTAGAAGGCCGTGAACGTCTGCGCCAGTTCGAGCGCGTAGGACGTCATGCGGTGCGGCGCGCGCCGGTCGGCGGCCTCGGCCACCTCGGCGGGGAAGGCCAGCAGCTTCTTGACGAGGTCGCGTTCCGAGGGGTGCAGCTCGCCGGCGGCGTCCGGAGAGCGCTCGGCGTCGCCGGCCTTTCGCTTGACCGACTCGATCCGCGCGTGGGCGTACTGCACGTAGTAGACGGGGTTCTCCGCGCTCTGCTCGCGCGCCAGGTCGAGGTCGAGGTCGACCGTCGTGTCGTGCGAACGGGCCAGCAGGAACCAGCGCGCCGCGTCCACCCCGATCTCGGCCACGAGCTCGTCAAGGCTCACGAACTCGCCGGAGCGCTTGGACATCTGCGCGCGCCCGCCGGACTCGACCAGGTGGACGAACTGCATGATGATCAGCTCGAGGCGGTCGGGATCGCCGCCGAGCGCCCCGTAGGCCGCCTTCACCCGCTGGACGTAGCCGTGGTGATCGGCGCCCCAGACGTCGATCAGCCGGTCGAAGCCGCGCTCGCGCTTGTCCTCGTGGTAGGCGATGTCCGAGAGGAAGTACGTGTGCTCGCCGTCGGAGCGCTCGATCACGCGGTCCTTGTCGTCGCCGTGGGCGGACGTGCGCACCCAGAGCGCGCCGTCCTGGCGGAACGTCTGGCCGAGCTCGTCCAGGCGGGCAAGGGCGGTGACGACGCCATCGGTGTGCAGCGACGCCTCGCTGGTCCACACGTCGAACTCCACGCGAAACTCCTTCAGCGAGGCGCGGGCGCGCTCGATCATCGCGGCGACCGCGAAGCGCCCCAGCTCCTCGGTGTCCATCTCGGCCGCTCCGGGGGTCGACTGGGCGATCTCGGTCACGTACTCGCCCCGGTAGCCGCCCTCGGGGACCTCCTCGCCGCGGGCGCGCGCCCGGATCGACTCGGCGAAGCGCACGATCTGCGAGCCGTAGTCGTTGATGTAGAACTCGCGCGTCACGGTGTGGCCGTGGAACTCCAGGATCCGCGCGAGTGCGTCGCCGTAGGCCGCGTTGCGGGTGCCGCCGACGTGAACCGGCCCGGTCGGGTTGGCCGAGACGAACTCGACGTTGATGTTCTCGCGCTCGGGCGCACCACCGCCGCCGAACCCGTCCTCGAGCACGTGGGTGACGCCGCGCCGGTGCCAGTCGGCGCTGAGAACCAGGTTGAGGAATCCCGGGCCCGCGACCTCCGCCGACACGAGATCGGCGCCCAGGCGCTCGCTCAGCGTTGCCGCCAGCCGCTCGGCGACCTCTCGCGGCGGGGCGCCCGCCGACTTGGCGAGCAGCATCGCGGCGTTCGTGGAGAAGTCTCCGTAACCAGCCTGGCGCGGACGCTCCAGCGCGGGCTCGTTCGAGGGCTCGCCGATCTCGGCGGCGGCCGCCAGCACGGCCGCGCGCAGCTCTTCCAAGGGCCCGGTCATGACTGCGATGGCTCGAACAGGGACTCGAGGCGCTCCATCGTGCGAGCGGTGCCAAGCGCCATCAGCACATCGCCCGACTCGAGCAGCGTCTCGGCGGGCGGCTGGGCCTGGAACGCGCCATTCGCCCTGCGGATGCCGACGATGAACGCCCCGCCGCGGATGTCGCCGATCGCCTTCCCCGCGCCGCTGCAGCCGTCGCTGACCTCGATCTCCTCGAGGCGATGGTCCGCGGCCACCTCGATCGCGCCCGAGATCTGCGGGTGCAGCGCGAGGCGCGCCATCTCCGAGCCCGAAGCCTTGTAGGGCGAGATGACCCTGTCGGCGCCCGCCCGGCGCAGCTTGGCTTCTGAGTCCTCGACCGACGCGCGGGCGACCACGGCCGCCTTCGGGTTGAGCTCGCGCACCGTCAGCGTGATGAAGATGTTCTCCGCATCGGAGTCCACGCACGCCACGACGGCCCGCGCACGCTCGACACCGGCCCGCCGCAGCGACTCGTCGGCGCTCGGTTGCCCCTCGATCACGCGCACGCCGATGCCCTGCGCGAGCGCGAGGTTCTCGGGATTGGGGTCGATCACGACGTAGCGGGCGCCTGCGGCTCGCAGGTCGCGTGCCACCTGCCGCCCCACGCGGCCGAATCCGCAGATGATGAAGTGGTCGGAGGTGGCGTCGATCATGCGCTGGGTGCGGCGCTCGTGCAGCAGTTCTGCGAGGTGGCCGGCGACGAAGAACTCGGTCACCGTGACCAGGCCATAGAAGAGCGTACCGACGCCCACCACGATCAGGATGGTGCTCGTGATCTCGCCGGCGGTGGTCTTCGGATGGGCCGTCCCGCCGACCGTCGCGACGATGTCGAGCGCCCAGCGGAATGCCTCCCACGGGTTGAGGCCCTCGCTGATGGCGAAGGAGATCGTCCCGGCGCACAGCAGCGCGACGATCGCGATGCCGAGGCGAATCAGGCGGCGGGCGAAGCGCCGGAGGTCGCGCGTCCGCGCCATCAGTAGTGGTAGGGCTCGCCGGCGATGATCTTGTGGGCGCGGTAGAGCTGCTCGAGCAGCACGACCCGCGCCAGCTGGTGGGGCAGCGTCATGGCGCCGAGCGAAAGGCGGCTGTCCGGAGCGTCGAACTGCAAGCCGAACGGGCCGCCGATGACGAAGCACCAGTCCTGGCCCGATTGGCGGCGCTGCTCGAGCACCCGGGCGAATCCCTCGGAGTCGTGCGTCTTGCCCTCGGCGGCCAGCAGCGTCACATGCGAGCGCGCCGGGATGCGCTTCACCACCCTCTCGTCCTCGCGGCATTCGATCAGCTCGAGCTTCGCGTGGCGCGCGATCAGCTTCTGGTAATGCCGGACGTCGTCCGCATACGGGGGCCGCAGCCGGCCGACTGCCACCACGATGAGCTTCACGGTCCGCGATACTAGGCGGGATGAGTGATGAAGAGGGCGCGGAGCGCCACATCAACATCCACTTCTCGCCGGAGGACATGGCGGGCCACTACGCGAACTTCGCGAACGTCAGCCATTCCGACTACGAGTTCACGATCACCTTCGCCCGCGTCGACCACGAGGTCGAGGAGGACGAGGTCCCGGGCGTCGTCGTCTCGCGGATCAACCTCTCGCCGCGCTTCATGAAGGAGCTGATCGACGCCATGACGGACAACTACTCCAAGTGGCGCACGCGCGAGGGCATCAAGAACCTCCCTGAGATCGATCAATAGCCGTTGCGAGCCCGATCCGCTGGACGGTGGTCGGATGGGTTCCGAGCAGGAGCGACTCCCAGCGCGGCGGGTCCGGGTCGCTGACGTTCTGGATCGCGATGCGCTTCTGGAAGCCGATGAACCCGTTCGTGTCGCCCGTCGTCTTCAGCGCGTAGGCGTCAGCGCGGGCCTCGACGGCGCGCGACAGGCCGTTGGAAACGATCCCGACGGGGACCGCGACGACCAGGAGCGCACCGGCCAGCGCCGGCACCGTGGGGTCGTGCCCGGCCACTCGTGAGACGGCGAACAGCGCGAACGGCGCGATGATCGCGAGGTAGAGCAGCCCGCGCGGGACGTCGTCGTAGTGCACGTGGCCGAGCTCGTGGGCGACCACGAGCCGCGTCTCGTCGGGCGTGAAGTCCTTGATCAGGTTGTCGTAGAGCACGACGCGCTTCGTCGCGCCGAGCCCGGTGACATACGCGTTCGCGGCGGTCGTGCGCTTCGAGGCGTCGACCTTGAGCACCTTGCCCACCTTCAGCCCTGCCTTGCCGGCCAGCTCGAGGACGTCGTTGCGGGTTCGCCCCGCGGGCAGGTCCCTGAAGCGGTTGAACAGTGGGTCGAGCACGATCGGCCCTGCGTAGGTGTAGGCGGTCGCCACCACAACCACCACCGCGCTCCCCGCGATCCACCAGCGGCGACGCAGGCGGCGGACCAGCAGGATCCCCACGCCGCCGAAGATCGCGCCCTCGACCGCGGTGATGCCCAGCGACTTGGCGACGTCACCGGCCCAGCCGCTCCAGGACTGGGTGACCAGCCCGACGTCCACGGCGCGCTGGCGGGCGATCGCGCTGAGCGGCAGTGGCGCCACCGCGAGCGCGACGGCCAGGATGGCGCCCGCAGCCGCGGGCCGCGTCCGCGGCGGGCGCCGCACGAGCGCGACGAGCACTCCGGCCTGCACCAGCACAACCCCGCCGTAGAGAGCCAGCTGCGGCCCGCGGAAGTCCCGCGCGCGGTCGAGCTCGGCGGGGCTGAAGTACGATGCCGCCTTCACGGGCGCTGGATCGACGAGGCCTGTACGCGGACGCAGGAGCAGCGCGACCGCTTCGGCCACGGCGACGGCCGCCACGACGGCCACGGGAACCTTCCAGCGCTTACTCATGGTCTGGTGAAGATAGATGCAGGTCGCGATCGTCTCCGACATCCACGGCAACCGCCACGCTTTCGAAGCGGTACTCGAGGACGTCGCCGCCGGTCCGGCAGAGGAGGTCTGGTGCCTCGGGGACGTCGTCGGCTACGGCGCCGATCCGAACGACTGCTGCGCCCTGGCACGCGAGCATTGCGCAGTCGTGCTGGCCGGGAACCACGACCTCGCCGTCACGGGCGAGCTCTCGCTGGAGGAGTTCTCCCGGGGCGCGGGGATCGCCGCGCGCTGGACCCAGGAGGTGCTCGATCCCAGGCACATGGACTGGCTGGCCGGCCTGCACCCGGAGGCGCAGGAGCGCGGCGTCGGCCTCTTCCACGCCAGCCCCCGCGACCCGATCTGGGAATACGTGCTGAGCGCGCTGCTGGCCGAGCTGTGCCTCGACCAGCAAGAACGTCGCGTGTGCCTCGTCGGGCACTCGCATGTGGCGCTGAGCTTCGTGCGCTCCGAGGGCGAGCTCACGACCGGCGAGGCCCGGCGGGGCGGCGACAGCCAGCCGATCGGCGAGGGCGAATGGCTGATGAACCCCGGCTCCGTGGGTCAGCCACGCG
>JAWVFZ010000285.1:0-5684 GCA_033855555.1 Solirubrobacteraceae bacterium | reverse complement strand
GTCGTCAACAAGGTGCTCGCCCGGCTGAAGGCCGGCGAGGCCGCCGAGGACGAGGACACGACCGCCGAATCGCTCGTCTCGTCGCGGCGCCAGCGGCGCCAGCCCACCGGCTCCTCGAGCACCTACGGCATCCGCGTCGACGGCGTCGACGACGTGATGCTGCGCATGGCCAAGTGCTGCCGGCCGGTGCCGGGCGATCCCATCGTCGGCTACGTCTCGCTCGGGCGCGGCATCACGATCCACCGCGACGACTGCCCGAACACCGCCGCGCTGCGCAAGGACCCCGAGCGCTTCGTCACCGTCCACTGGGAGGGCGACCACGCGACCGCGTTCAAGGTCGAGCTGCAGGTCGACGCCTGGGATCGCCACCGCCTGCTTGAGGACCTCTCGCGCACGTTCGCCGAGGCGGGGATCAACATCGTCGAGGCGCGCTGCATCGTCTCCCGGCCGATGGTCCAGAACCGCTTCGTCGTCGAAGTGGCCGACACGCAGGCGCTCAAGGCCACGGTCGGAAAGCTGCGCAACATCGAGGGCGTCTTCGACGCCTACCGCGTCACGCCGGGCGCGGGCTAGCCACGTGGAAGGCGTGCTCATCCACGCGGACACGGTCCGCTCGGCAACGCTGCGCCACGAGGTGCCGGTGGCGATCATGGACCCGTTCACATATCTCGAGGTCGATGGCCGCCGCGTCGTTGTGATCTCGGTCCTGGAGGCCGATCGCGTGGCGGGTGTCGCATCCGACGTCGAGATCATCGATCCCTACGAGCTCGGCATGGACGAACTCGTCGCCCAGGGCTTGCGCTGGGACCAAGCCGAGATCGAGCTCGCGCTGCGGGGCTGCGAGCGGCTCGGGCTGACACAGGTGACCGTCCCCGCCGACACGAGCGTGGCGGTCGCCGACCGGCTGCGCGCCGCGGGTGTCGAGGTCGTCGTCGACGAGGCCGAGTTCATCCGCCGCCGCCGCGTCAAGAACGAGCTCGAGATCGCGGGCGTGCGCCGCGCGCAGGCCGCTGCAACGGCGGCGATGTGCATCGCCGCCGAGTTGCTGCGCGACTCCTACGACCGCGACGGCTTCCTGTATCACCGCGGCAACGCGCTCACCGCCGAAACGGTCCGCGAGGCGATGCGCGCCCACACCGCCGCACTCGGCGCCCCGATGCCGGGCGACGTGGTCGTCGGCTCCGGTGCATCCGGCGCCTCGGGTCACGAGCCGGGAACGGGCCAGCTCGCCGCAGGCGTGCCGATCGTCATCGACATCTGGCCGCAGGATGAGTCGTCGACCTGCTGGGCCGACATGACTCGGACCTTCGTCGCAGGCTCGCCCCCGGCCAACGATGTCGTCGAGATGCACCGGCTCGCGCTCGACGCGCTCGAACGCGTCAAGGAAGCGGCGCGCCCGGGCATCACCGGTCAGGAGCTCCACGGCATCGCCAGCGACGTCTTCGAAGCCGCAGGCCATCCCACGCAGCGAACGAAGGCCGCGGGCGAGATCCTGCGCGACGGCTTCTTCCACTCGCTCGGTCATGGGGTCGGGCTCGAGGTCCACGAGGAGCCCTCGCTCGGGCGCGCCGGCCGCGATCCGCTCGTCCCGGGCGACGTGATCGCCGTCGAGCCCGGGACCTACCGTCACGGCTACGGCGGCGTCCGCCTCGAGGACCTGCTCCTCATCACGGCCGACGGCTGCGAGGTGCTGGCCGACTTCCCGTACGACCTGACGCCCTGAGCCGCTACAGGCTGTCGGGCCAGTCGCCCAGTTCGCGGGCGGCCTTTGTCATCTCGATCGCCTGCTCGACCGTGCGCATCCACTCGAACGCGACGCCCTTGCAGTGGACGAGCTCGATCCCGGCCTGAGCCATGCGCTTGAGGCCGAACTCGTGCTGGCACGCCGTCTGGGTGTAGCTCGCGTCCGCGACGACGGCCACGCGGAAGCCCATGTCCCTCAGGCCGATCGCCGACTGCGACACGCAGACGTCGGTCTCGAAGCCCATCAACACCGCCGTTGCGCGCTTCGTCTCGGCGATCGCGTGGACGATCTCCGGACATTCGGCGAGGCCGAACGTGGGCTTGGTGAGGACAGGTGTGTCCGGGGCCAGGCGCTCGAGCAGGCGCGGCGCCGTGGCGCCCTCGCGCTCCGGCGCCTCCTCGGTGACGACGGCCGGGATGTCGAGCAGCCGGGCGACCGTTGCAAGCCACACGGCGCGCGCCACCGAGGCCGCCGCAGCGGCCGCCTCGGGCTCCTCCCTTGCAAAGAACCCCGGCTGGGTGTCGACGACGACGAGGACGCTCTCGGCGCGGTCGATCAGCGGCATGGCGCCATCGTACGGTCGGAACACGGAAGACCCGGAAGGATCGCGCTGCGCGTGCGTCGATTCTCGTATGAACAAGTCGACTCCGAATCCCGGCCGCATCGCCCTGATCCTCGTTGCCGTAGCGGTCCTGATCGCGCTGTTCCTCGTCCTCGCCAACTCCGGCGGCGGAAGCGGCGGCTACTAGATGTACTGAGGCGGGCTTGATGGTTGTCGTTTGGAGCGACGAAATGCGCCACCCCGGTGCGCGCGCGACACCTTAGGCGGATGTGTCCGTCGAGGTGCCGGCCGACTTCCCCTACGACCTGACGCCGTAGGGGAGTCGAGACCAGCGCATCCGCCGCTGCTCTCAGGAGTCAGCGGACGCACGCCACAGATTGGGCGACCGCAGCCGAGGCGTCGTCGCCCGTCCGGTCGATCCCGGGTCCTCCGGTCGGCCCACGGCTGGTCCTCCGGATTGAGGACCAATAGAGTGCGCGGATGCCCCGATCCCCCCGCGTGGCGCTCGTCGCCCTCCTTGCGCTCGCCGTCTTGCCGGCCGGCGCCGTCGCCAAGCCCAATAAGCATGTCTGCGGCGCCGTCGCCGACGGCTTCGCCCGCTGCCACGCACGCGTCGTGACCGACGCCGGCGGCACCCCGGCGGCGACCGCGACGCCGAGAGGCTTCGGGCCTGCAGACCTCCAGGCTGCATACGCGCTTCCGAGCGCCTCGGCCGGCGCCGGCCAGGTCATCGGGATCGTTGACGCATATGACCACCCGAACGCTGCGGCGGACGTCGCAACGTATCGATCGACCTACGGCCTGCCGCCGTGCACGACCGCCTCGGGCTGCTTCCGCAAGGTGGCCCAGTCAGGCACGGGCAAGCTCCCCAAGACCAACGGCGGATGGGCCCAGGAGATCTCCCTGGACCTCGATATGGCGTCGGCGACCTGCCCGAGCTGCCGGATCCTGCTCGTCGAGGCGTCCTCCGCCTCGTTCACGGACCTCGCGGCGGCCGAGGACACCGCCGCGCGCCTCGGCGCCACGGTGATCTCGAACTCCTACGGCGGCAGCGAGTTCTCGGGAGAGACCTCCTCGACGTACGAGAGCCACTTCAACCATCCGGGAGTGCCGATCACCGTGTCGTCCGGCGACAGCGGCTACGGCGTGCAGTTCCCGGCCTCGTCTCGCTTCGTCACGGCCGTGGGCGGCACCTCGCTCACGCGGTCGGCGGGCGCGTTCTCCGAGACGGCGTGGTCGGGTGCGGGCAGCGGCTGCTCGGCATACGTGCCCAAGCCGTCCTGGCAGACCGACAGCGGTTGCGCGCGGCGCACGGTCGCCGACGTGTCAGCCGTCGCGGACCCCAACACGGGCGTCGCGGTCTACGACTCCTTCCGCTACCAGGGCGCAGCGGGCTGGATGGTGTTCGGCGGCACGAGCGTCTCCGCGCCGATCGTCGCCGGGGCGTATGCGCTGGCGGGTGCCGGCGTCGGCCCGGGCACTCCCTACGCGCACACTGGCGCGCTGCACGACGTGACGAGCGGCAGCAACGGCGCGTGCACCGTCGCGTACCTGTGCACCGCCGGCCCCGGGTTCGATGGGCCGACCGGCCTGGGCACGCCGAACGGGGTGGCGGCGTTCTAGCCGACGACCGACAGGGCGGCGTGCTCTAGCCCGAAGACCGCCTCGTCGACGGCGCCGATGAAGTCGCCGTCGACCTCGATCGGGAGGGCGCGGCCATCGGCCGACCGGATCACGAGGCCGTCGACGCCACCGAAGCCGCTGATCGCGCGGTGGCGGACGATCCGGGCGTTCCGGGAGAAGATGCGCCAGAGCACGGTGGGCATGACGGTCGGGGTCGAGCGGCGGAGCACGACGCCGGCGAGGTCGCCGCTCTGCAAGGTCGCGCCCTCGGCGACGTGCAGCGGGCGGTTCTGGAAGTACGTGAACGGATCGCTGTTCTGGACGATCGCGGTGACGCCCTCGTGGGTGGTTCCGTCCGGCAGCTCGACAGTCATCCGGGGCGGGTTGATCACGTACGACCGCCAGAACGTCGACAGCGCCGCCCAGGTGAAGTAGTACGGGCCGAAGCGGGACTTCAGGCGCGGGTGCGCATCGACCCGCTCGACCACGCTTGCGTCGATACCGACGCCGCACGAGAACGTGAAGCGACGCCCGTTGACGGTTCCGACGTCCACCTTGCGCGGCCGCCAGTCGTCGGCGATGCGCAGGAGGTGCTCGGTCGCGTCGACGATGTCGCCGGGGATCCCCAGCATCTTGCAGAACACGTTGGTCGCCCCGCCCGGCAGGCAGGTCAGGGGCGTGTCGGATCCGACCAGGCCGTTCGCCGCCTCGTTGACGGTGCCGTCACCGCCGAATGCGACCACGACGTCGTAACCCTCCAGTGACGCCTCGCGGCAAAGATCGGTCGCATGGCTGGGGCGCTGGGTCTCGACCGCCTCGACGTCGTAGCGGCCCTGCAGCGCGTACACCACGAGATTCTTGAGGCGGTCCGACACCGTCGTCGCGTACGGGTTGACGATGACGAGCATCCGCTTGCGCTCGGTATCGGCGGTGAGCGGAAATGCCTCGCCCAAGCGCTCGAAAGACTCGATCGGCGGCGCGAGCGGCATCCAGCCCGAGACTACACCGGCTCCCGGCGCGGGTTGCATCGCTAGATTGCCGCGTCATGAGCACGGGGGAGATGGGGCGCTTCTGGGACGCACGCGCGAAGGAGGACGCGTTCTATTTCGTTGACAACACGGGCGCCTACCGAGACGCCGACGTGGGCCGCTTCTGGGCGGAGGGCCGGCGCAACCTGAACACCGTCCTGGAGCTCGTCGGCGCAAGCGTCGAGCCGGACGACGTCGTCCTGGACATCGGCTGCGGCGTCGGCCGGCTGACCCGCGTCCTCGCCGAGCGCGGCCGCCACGTGTACGCCATCGACGTCTCAGCCGAGATGCTCGCGCAGGCGCGCGAGCTCAACGCGCACCTGGAGAACATCTCCTGGCACCAGGGCGACGGCACGACGCTGCAGCCGATCGAAGACGCGAGCATCGACGCCGTCGTTTCGCACGTCGTCTTCCAGCACATCCCCGACCCGCAGGTCACGCTCGGCTACGTGCGCGAGATCGGCCGCGTCCTGCGACCGGGCGGCTGGGCGGCCTTCCAGATCTCCAACGACCCCTCGATCCACCGCCCGTACGTCGGGGCCAAGGAGAAGCTCAAGGCGGCGATCGGTCGCGCGCCGAAGGGCCAGGACGAGCCGCAGTGGCTCGGCAGCGCCGTGGACCTCGCCGACCTCCGCGGCGCCGCGATGGAGGGCGGCCTCGCGGTTGCCCAGGTCGTGGGCCAGGGCACGCAGTTCTGTTACGTGCGCACCGTGAAGCCCGCGGCGTA
>JAWVFZ010000284.1:0-7389 GCA_033855555.1 Solirubrobacteraceae bacterium | reverse complement strand
TCATCCGGCGCAGCTTGAGGATCCCGTGCATGAGCGCCTCGGGGCGCGGCGGACAGCCGGGGACGTGGACGTCGACCGGCATGAACTTGTCGGCCGGGACGATCGCGTAGTTGTTGAAGACGCCCATCGACGAGCTGCAGGCGCCCATCGCGATCGCCCACTTCGGCTCGAGCATCTGGTCGTAGATGCGGCGCACGACCGGCGCCATCTTGATGCTGATGCGCCCGCTCAGGATCAGCAGGTCGGCCTGACGCGGGGAGGCGCGAAACGCCTCGAAGCCGAAGCGCGCGACGTCCACGCGCGAGCCGACGATCGACATCATCTCGATGGCACAGCAGGCGAGGCCGAAGGTGGCCGGGAACATCGCGTTGCCGCGCGCCCAGTTGGCAGCTTTTTCGAGCGTCGTGGTCAGCACGCGCTCTTCGACGTACTTCTCGAGATCCACGCCCTCGAGATCGCCGCGCAGCATGTCGCGGGCGCGCAGCTGACGGATGCGGAAGTCATCTGGCGGCGCCGCTTCCCTGCGGACTATCTCCATTCGAGCGCCCCTCTGCGCCAGACGTAGACGAAGGCGACCAGGAGCAGGCCGATGAAGACGATCGTCTCGGTCATCGCGAACGTGCCGAAGTCCCGCAGGCGCACGGCGACCGGGTAGAGGAACACGACCTCGATGTCGAACAGGATGAAGAGCATCGCGATCAGGTAGAAGCTGATCCCGAAGCGGAAGCCCTGCTGGATCTCAGACGGAAGGCCGCACTCGTACGGGTCGGCCTTGGACTTGATGCCCTTGCGCTTGGGCGGTCCGGCGACGGAGTTGAGAACGGCGAAGGCACCCCCGACGCCGGCGCCGAGAATCACGAAGATGATGGCTGGGAGGTAGGTCCGAAGCACCCGGTCCGCGTTCTATCACGCCTTGTGACGCATTGATACTTAGTGGCAGAAAGCTCGATTCTACGTGCACTCCGCAGCCGTCGCCCTCGCCCTTCTGACCATCGCCACCAACGCGATCGCAGCGCTGCTGGGCGGGTGGGCGTGGCAGCGCTTCAGTGGATCGCGCGCCTTCTGGATCGCCCTGCGCGCCGGGCAGGCAGCCGCTGTCGCGCAGGCGGCGTTCGCGGGGATCGCGGCTGCCTCCGGCGCGCGCCCGGATGACGGCCTGTACTGGCTCTACGCCGCATTGCCCGTCGCGACGGGCTTCCTCGCCGAGCAGCTGCGGACCGTCGCCGCGCAGACCGAGCTCGAGCATCGCGGCCTCCCCGACGCCCAGGCCGTCGCGGTGCTGCCGGAGGCCGAGCAGCGCCGGCTCGTCCGCGCGATCCTCCAGCGCGAGCTGGGCATCATGGCGATCGCCGCTGCGGTCGCGTGCTTCCTCGCGCTGCGGGCGCTCGGGACCTCAGCAGGGCTGTAGCGCCGCGTAGCGTCCGCGGTAGAACACCAGCGGCTCGCCCTCGGCGCCGCCGCCGTGGGTCACCGCGCCGATGCCGATCGTGTGGTCGCCGCCCGGCAGCAGGTCGGTCAGGTCGCACGCGACCCAGGCCAGCGCGTCGTCGAGCACCGGGACGCCGTGGGCAACCGTGTGCGTCACGGCCTCGAACTTCTCGCGCGCGACGCGCTTGGACGCGAAGACGGCGGCGAGATCCTGCTGGCCGGCCCGCAGGACGTTGACGGCGAAGCGGCGCGCCTCGCGGACGGCGGGAAGCGTGCGCGAGCCGTTGTCGAAGCAGACGAGCAGCAGCAGGGGATCGAGGCTGAGGCTGGTGACGGCGTTGGTCGTGAGGCCCGTGGGCCCGTCGTCGCCCTGGCAGGTCACGATCGCCACGCCGGTGGCGAAACGGCCGATGACATCGCGGTATTCGGTGGCGTAGATCGCTGGATCCTTTCACGCCCGTCACGGCACTTTCTCCATGGACAAACGTCCGACTTCGGGTCGTCGGCTCAAGCGTCCCTAGCCCGGCACCGACTCACCTAACGACGGTCCAGCTCCGGTTTCCATCGCGACCGTCGAGGTGTTTCGTGTCTTGCGCGAAGTCTTCGGTGCAGCGCCTGCTGCCCCGCCTGGTCCTGTGTGCCGCGCTCTCGCTGGTCGCGGCGCCCGTGGCCGACGCCGCCGCGAGCACGATCTCAGGCGCGGTCTACCAGGACCTGAACGCGAACCGCGTGCAGGACAGCGGCGAGGCGCCGATCGCCAACCAGGGCATCTACCTCCTGACCGCCGACGGTCAGAGCCAGGTCGCCTACACGTCCTCGGACGCCAACGGGCGCTACGGCTTCCCCGCCGTCGCGGACGGGACCTATCGGCTCCAGTACGACCAGGCGTCGTGGTGGGGCCTGCGCCACGACTGGGTCCCCACGACGACGGGGTCGCTCTTCCCGCGTATGACGGTCACGGTCTCGGGGTCGGCGGTCGCGGACTTCGGCTGGCGGGCGATCAACCGCTCGACCGACATCTACATGCCGATCTCCTCCTACACGGGCGCCAACGGCCTGCGCGTCAAGAGCTACGACGACGTCGTCACCGCAAAGGAGCTGTACGACGACCTCATGCAGGGCACGCTCGTCGGCTCGGAGGCGTCGGCCGCCACCCTGCTGTTCGACTTCTCCGACAACACGGACATGGTCTCGCTATCGGTGAGCGGGTCCTCCGGCAGCTTCAGCAACTACTCGGCCACGGCGCAGGTCGGGTATCTCGCCTGGCTTGACGGCGCCGACCAGATGCTCTTCCACGAGTACGGCCACGCCTGGAGCCTGTACTACGCCTACTCCGTCCAGCAGGACGAGACGCTCGCCGCCTACCTCAACGCCCGCGGGGTGGCGGGCAACGCGCTGCTGGACAGCTCGCACGCCTGGAATCGCCGTGAGCTGATCGCCGAGGACTACCGCCAGCTCTTCGGGACGCCGACGGCGCAGGCCGCCGCGCAGGAGAATCGCGACCTGCCGCGGGCGGCCGACGTGCCCGGGCTGCGCGACTTCCTGACCACCACGTTCAGGCAACCACCGCCCGGCTCGCCCGCACCGGCTCCCGCGCCGGATCCGGCACCCGCCCCAGCACCGGCTCCTGCGCCGGCCGTCACGATCGCGCAGCTGGCCATGAGCCCGGCCCCGGTCAAGACGTCGGGGACCGCTTCGTTCTCGCTCTCGGGACCGGCGACGGTCACGGTGTCCGTCCGCGATGCGAAGGGAACCGTCGTGCGCACGCTGCTGCAGGGCGCGACGTCCCAGGGCGGAACGGTCAGCTCAGGCTGGGACCGCAAGAACCAGCGCGGCCAGCGGGTGAAGTCCGGGAGCTACACCGTCGCGGTGGACGCCACCGACGCCGCCGGCAGGCGCGTGAGCGCCGTCGCAGGCTTCTCGGTCGTATAGGCCGAGGGGCCCCTTGCGGGGCCCCTCGCACCGGCGGCTGTCCTGATCGGGGATCAGGGATCGGTGAACTTGACGACGCAGACCACGCCGTTGTCCGTGGTGAGCGCGTCCGTCGTGAACGACTGCTTGATCTGCAGGTTCGACGTCTGCCTCGTGTTCCCGGTCCCGGTGAGGGTCAGCGCGCTCGCGCGCGCGTCCGTGCACGAGAACGACGTCGGTTGCGTGGCGTCGGTGGTCGACTCGGTCCCGTCCGCGTTGAGCAGCTTCGCGTGCGGGTTGAACGTCACCGAGATGTCCGACAGCGGCGTATTGCCGAACAGGATGTCGTTGTCGCTCGAGTCCGTGGTGACCGTCGCGTCAGCGAGATTCACCGTGACCGTCACGTCGCCGTCGGCGGCCGGCTGCGTCTGCTGCCATCCGGCCCGGAGCGGATGCACCTCGTGGATCGTGTAGGTGCCAGGCGCGACACTCGAGAACGAGAACGTTCCCGTCGCGCCGGACGTCTGCGTGTCCAGGACGGTGCTGCCGGACTTCAGCTGGAACGAGAAGCCCTGCATGCCGTTCTCCGTGGCCACCTGCCTGGACCCGTCGCCGTTGATGTCCTTGTACTTCAGGCCGCTGATCGTCGTGTTCCCGAAGCTGACCGAACCGGAGCCCGAGCAGCTCGGGTACCCGCTCAACGAGATCGGCGTCAACGCGGCCTTGGTCTGCTCGTTGGCGGCGTTGTGGTTGATGCCGAAGCTCCAGCTGATGCTGTCGCTGCGGCGCAGGCCGCCGGCCGCTGCCGTGTAGGTGGACGTTGTTCCCACCTGCGTCAGTGCCACGTCGTGCGTGGTCAGGTCCGAGTTCACCGTGTAGCGCACGAACAGCCCGCTCTGGCCGCTCGGCACGTCATCGACCTCGAAGTTGGCCGTGGCGTAGCACGAGTTGCCGAAGTCGCGGTTGACCGTGCCGCCGAGCGCCACCGCCACGTTGGACTTCGACACCGGTGCCGTCGCCGGGGCCGGCCCCGGGTCGGTGTTGAAGAACGCCGAGGCGTTGGACCCGATCGTCTTGGACGCGTTGGCGTTCTCCGTGATCGTGTAGTTGCCCTGTCCGAGGGCCGCGAGGTCAGCGGCCGTGGCGTCGGGCTTGAGGCACGACGCGAGGTTGCCGGTGGCGTCGGTGGTGCCCGTGCAGGTGAAGCTGTTCGGGCCGGTGACGGTGAAGCTCCAGCCGCCGAGGTCGGCGGTCAGCACCGGCGGCACCGAGGCCTCTCCGGTGTCCTTGGAGGCGTTCTCGTTGATGTCGATGTACTTGTGGACGCTGAGGCCGCCGCAGTTGGAGATGTTCACCGGGACCGGCGCGATGAAGTCCTTGAGCTCGGCGGTGAACGAGGCCGACGAACGGCTCTTCAGGAAGGCCGAGCCGAAGTGGACACAGGTGCCCTGCGGGAAGATGTTGGCCGCGGTGAGGTCGATGCCGGCCTCGCCGAACGTCGATGCCGCAAGGTCGGTGCCGCCCGCCGGCGGCGGATTGGCGTCGTGGACGGTGCCCGCGTTGATCTGGCCCTCCGCGAAGCCTGCCGCGCTCAGGTCCACGCGGTTGCCCCAGCACGGCAACGCACTGGCGGAGAAGCACTGGCTCTTGTTGCCCGTGGTGACCCAGTGCAGCAGGCCCAGGACCGGCTTGGCGCCGCCGTTGGTGAAGTCGAAGGTGATGAGCAGGTCGCCGTCGGTCCGCAACGGCGTGTTCTTCCCGGTGGGCAGCGTCGCGCTCTGGTTGAACTCGAAGTCCATGTTCGCCGAGCCCAGGACGTTGGACCGCTCCCACGCGAGGTACAGGAAGTCGTGGCCTGCCTTCTCCTTGTTGACGTAGAACCGCGTCAGGTCGCTCTTGTTCGGCGGAACGGACCCGGTGACCTCGGAGGGGTTCGGGATGTCCTCCTTGGCGCCCTGGCCGAAGGCGTTGTCGCTGGTGCTCTTGGTGAGGTCGGTGCCGCAGTTGGTCCCCGCTGCGGGGATCGTCGACGGACAGCTGATGGGCTGGACCGGGTTGTTCCAGTCGTGATTGCCGGTCGCGTCGACCTGCAGGTTGCCGTCGCCGCTCTCGAAGGTGCTGCCGCTGGGCAGCGTTGCGCCGGCGCCGACGCCGAGGGCGAGCGCAATCACCGCGGTGAGTACGACGATGAGCAGCGTGACGGTCGACCTGCGCCGACCGTGGCTGGGTACAGACTTGGACGTGAGCATGGAGCTCTCCTTTTCCTGGCGTCCGCACCACCCTGCGCGCCGCAATCCGTTGTAGCGATCGCGGTCAGTCTCGCTCGCCGCTGCGCGCGAAGCCAGTCGTCAAGTGCCCGATCTTCGCCTTGGGCGTCTGACCCGATGCGTGTCGGCTAAATCCCGTATTTGCGTTTATTGCGGCAGGGGTGTAGAAGACGTCATGTCCACCCGGCGGCGGGCGCCCGCTCCGGTCCTAATCGGCGACCCGGATGCCCGCAGTCGCGCGGTTCTGCGCGGAACGCTGGAACGGACCGGTTACAGCATCGAAGAAGCGGCGACCGGTTACGAGGTGCTTGCGTCCGGGCGGGCGCAGCGACCGGCGCTGGTCATCCTGGATGTGTCCCTGGCTGGTCCCGTCGCGTACGAGGTTTGCCGCGACCTCCGTGACCAGTTTGGCGAGGGGCTCCCGATCGTCTTGCTCTCCGCGGAGCGTCTGGAGCCCGTCGACGAGATCGCAGCGCTGCTCCTCGGCGCCGACGACTACATCGCCAAGCCCCTGGCCGTCGATCAGTTCCTGGCGCGGATCCGCCGCCTGCTGCAGCGGTCGGGCGAGCTGTCCGATGGCAGCCACCTGACCCCGCGCGAACGCGAGGTGTTGACGCTGCTCGTCGAGGGCGTCCGTCCCGTCGACATCGCCGAGCGGCTGGCCATCACGCCCAAGACGACGGCCACGCACATCGAGCGGATTCTCGCCAAGCTCGGTGCCCACAGTCAGGCCCAGGCGGTGGCATTCGCGGTTCGTGATCGCATCATCGCCGCGCCGCGCCACGAGCCGATCGTCTGAACAACACACCGCGGCGGCAGGAGCCGCGCGGCCGGTGGAGAACCTAGCGGGGACCCGGCGTCGGCGAGTAGACGGTCGCAGACTTCTTTTGCGCGACGGTCTCGAACGGCGGCAACCAAAGTCGGCGTCGGGTCACTTCACGATCAGCGTTCCATATTGGCCCAGGTTCTCGTGGTTGGCGATCGTGCACGCGAGCCGGTAGCGGCCTGGCTTGAGGATCAGCGGCTCGCGCTCGCGCACCGTCTGGCCGGGGTGGGCCGTGTCGGTCAGCCCGTAGACCACCTGCTTCTTGGGGTCGCTGGTGATCGACTCGACGACCAGATTGTGCGTCAGGCGCCCGGTGTTGTGGGCGACGAGGTGGATCCGGCCCGCCTTGACGCGGATCGTCTGGGGCTGGATCCGGAACTCGTCGAGCTGGACCCGCAGCGTTCCGCCGAGCACGTCCACGGCCGCGGGCTCGCCACCGCAGCCGGCCACCACAGCCGCTGCGCCGAGGCATGCGAGGAACGCGCCTGAGCGGGACATCGCGGCCGGATACTGCCGTATACACTGCGCCGCCAATGGCCCGCCGCCTGTTGACCGTCGTCGTCGCCCTCGCCTCGGTGGCCTCGCTGAGCGCCTGTGGGTCGCGCTCGATCGGCGTCGCGAAGAGCAGCCCGTACTACGAGGGCGCGAAACTGTTTTCGGAGCGTTGCTCGGGCTGTCACACGCTTGACGAGGTCGGCGCCGAGGGCTCCGCGACCAAGGTTCGCGATCGCGAGCGCGTCGATGGGCCGAACTTCAACACGCGTAAGGAGCAGGTCAGCCAGGTGCTCTACGCGATCGAGAACGGCGGCTTCTCCGGCGCGATCATGCCCGAGAACATCGTCGTCGGCTCCGAGGCCCGGGCGGTGGCCCAGTTCCTCGCGAAGTACTCAGGGACTCAGGCCAAGAGGCCGCCCACGCCGAACGGCTGAGCCGCCGTCCGTGCTCGATCTCCGCGCG
>JAWVFZ010000283.1:0-6522 GCA_033855555.1 Solirubrobacteraceae bacterium | reverse complement strand
CGACCGACGAGAGGATCGGGTGGAACTCGTCGGTCGGGCTCGGCGGCCAGTAGGTCAGCTTCTCGCCGGTGCGGTGGTCGTACCAGTTGTAGTACTGGCCGGTGTGCTTGTAGCGCTCCATGTGCTTGAGCGTCGAGAGCGTCTTCGACAGGCGCGCCACGAGCTCCTCATGCGTGATGAAGCCGAGTCGCTGCGCGGCGACGGCGCTCCACATGTACGCGCCGATGTTCGTCGTCGAGGTCTGCACGCTGGTCGAGCCGTCGGCGTTGAGCACGTCTGCCGGCAGCCCCGAGCCGGGGTCGGTCATCGCGACGAACGACGCCCATGTGCGCTGCGCGTACTGGCGCAGCTGATCGGTCCGGGCGCCAGCGGCAGACGCCCGGGCGCCGGGGACGAGCGCCAGCAGAACGACGAGCACGGCGACGGATCTGACCCGCATCGAACTCCTCCCTTTGAGCTCGCCGACTGACCGAACCTCTGCACGGCAATACCCCGGAGTGCGTGCACGAACCGCGCCGGTTTCTAGAACTGTTCTCCTGGAGACACATCACACGCGGTCGCGTGGCCGTGTCCACCCGGGGAGGGAAGGGATGATGGGTCGAAGGGGTCGTCGTGCCACCGCGATCGGTGCCAGCATCGCGGCGGTCAGCGCGCTGGGCGTGGGAGCGGTCGTCGCAGGCAACAGGGCGAGCGACGAGTCGGCGCTCCAGCCGACGCGGCAGGCTCCCAGCAAGAGCGTCGAGTCGCGGGTGAACCGCCTCCTTCGCCAGATGACGTTGGACGAGAAGCTGCAGCAGCTCACGCTGCTCTCGGATGGGCAGATCAACGACTCCGAGGCGGCCAAGCCGGTCGGCGCCGTGTTCAGCCTCACCGATCCGGTGAAGATCAACCACTTCCAGCACGTCGCCGTGGAGCAGTCGCGGCTGCACATCCCGATCCTCTTCGCCTACGACACGATCCACGGCTACCGGACGATCTTCCCGATCCCACTCGGTACCGCAAGCAGCTTCGACCCGAGCGTCGCGTCGGACGACCACCGCATCGGCGCGATGGAGACGGCTGCCGTCGGCATCAAGCAGATCTACAGCCCGATGGTCGACGTGTCGCACGAGCCGCGCTGGGGCCGCATCTCCGAGGGCGCGGGCGAGGACCCGTACCTCGGCTCCGTCATGGCCGCCGCACGCGTGAAGGCAGCGCAGGGCAGTGACTACAGCGCGCCGGACAAGGTGGTGACGAGCGTGAAGCACTACGCCGCCTACGGCCAGCCCGAAGGCGGGCGTGACTACAACACGACCGACATGTCAGAGCAGCGGCTGCGCAATCTGTATCTGCCGCCGTTCAAGGCTGCGATCGACGCCGGCGCGGACACCGTCATGTGCTCGTTCAACGCCATCAACGGCGTGCCGGGCTGCGCCGACTCCCACACCGAGACCGACATCCTCAAGAAGGAGTGGGGCTTCGACGGCTTCGTCGAGAGCGACTACACGGCGGTCACCGAGACGCGGGCGTGCCCGCCGAAGAACCCGGACAGCGGCTCGTGCGGGCATGGCGTCGCGGCGGACGGCCCTGATGCCGCCCGTCAGGCGCTCAACGCGGGCACCGACCAGGAGATGGTCTCGACGACCTTCAGGGACTTCGGCAAGCAACTGCTCGCCGGCCACCAGGTCTCGATGAAGCGCATCGACGACGCGGTGCGCCGTGTCCTGCGCGTGAAGTTCCGGGCCGGGCTCTTCGACCACCCCTACGTCGACCCGGCGAAGGCCGACGCCGCGCAGCTCCTTCCGGCCAGCCGCGACGCGGCACGCCGCGGGGCGGCGCGCTCCATGGTCCTGCTGAAGAACGGCGACAGCGGCCCGCTGCCGCTTGACCCGAACAAGTCGGTCGCGGTCATCGGCCCGCTCGGTGACGACCAGCACGACATGCTCGGCCCGTGGTGGGGCCAGGGCAAGGACGCGGACGCGGTCAGCGTGTTCACCGGCATCAAGGCCCAGGACCCGAACACCACGTTCACCGAGGGCTGCAAGATGGTCGACAACGATCTCTATGACCCCGCCAACGAGTGTCCGGAGCCCGCCGACCAGTTCGCGGCGGCGGTCGCGGCCGCGAACAACGCCGATCAGGTGGTGCTCGCACTCGGCGAGACCCGTGCCCAGAGCGGCGAGGCCGAGTCGCGCAGCAACATCGAGCTCCCGGGCAGACAGCAGGAGCTGATCGACAAGATCAAGGCGACCGGCAAGCCCTTCACGGTCGTGCTGTTCAACGGCCGCCCGCTGGACCTGACCAAGGTCGCCGACGCGTCGCCCGCGATCCTCGAGGCCTGGTTCCCAGGCGTCGAGGCGGGCAACGCCGTCGCCGACGTGCTGTTCGGCGCGGTGAACCCGGGCGGCAAGCTCCCGGTGAGCTTCCCGCGCAGCGTCGGCCAGGTCCCGATCTACTACAACCACGAGCCCACCGGCCGGCCGTGCGACACGACCAGCAAGTACAACTCGCGCTACCGCGACATCGCGTCGTGCGCGCCGTTGTATGAGTTCGGCTACGGCCTGAGCTACACGACGTTCAAGTTCTCGAACCTACGGCTGAGCTCGAACACGATGTCGTCGCGAGGCACCGTCACGGCCAGCGTGAACGTCACCAACACGGGCTCCCGTAAGGGAGACGAGGTCGCGCAGCTGTACATCCACGACCCCGTGGCCAGCATCTCGCAGCCGGTGCGCCGCCTGCGCGGCTTCGACCGAGTCAGCCTGGACCCGGGCCAGACGACGACGGTCACGTGGACGCTCGACCGCAACGACGTCGGTTTCTACGACAACAGCGGCCGCTTCGTGGTCGAGCCGGGCCGGATCGACGTGTTCGCCGGCGACAGCTCGAGCGCGAGCGACCTGACGGACTCGTTCACGGTGAGCGGGTAGAGCCTCACGTCCCGGTGTGGGCCCCCGACGTAGCAATTATTGCTACCGCGGGGGCCCAGCCCGGTCGTGCTGGTGGGGCGAGGAGCGGGGCGTTCAGTCCCGGCGCGTGCGGGGCGCGGCGCGTGGGCTGGTCATTGAGGAAGAGGGCCTTGGCCGTGAGTTGGGCGACGCGACCGACGGATGTTGCGCTGAGCGAAACATCTCTCAGCGATGCGTCAAGCGCGGGCCGCTTGTAACGAAACCCCCCTTCACCGTGGGTTTCGTCACGCATGCGCCACGACCGGCCGGATCCAACCACGGCGACAGCGCTCCCTCTTCCCTCAATGCAAGCAACCAACGCCCAGGCCGCCGCAGACAGACCGCGCTGCGCGCCACGCACCCACAGCCCCGCTCCGCGTGCAACGCGCCAAAAGCGCCAAATGCGGCAATGAAAGACTTGACCCCGCCGGCGCTCAGCCCGCCACCAGCGACCGCAGCACGTACTGCAGGATCCCGCCGTGTCGGAAGTAGTCGGCCTCCTTGGGCGTGTCGATGCGCACGCGGGCCTGGAACTCCTTGTCGCCGGCCTTCACGGTGACCTCGCGCGGAGGCGCGTCGCCCGCGTTCAGGGGCTCGGCCAGGCCGGTGATCGTGAACTCCTCCTCGCCGCTGAGGCCCAGCGAGTCGGCTGACTCGCCCTCGGGGTACTGGAGCGGCAGCACGCCCATCCCGACCAGGTTGGAGCGGTGGATGCGCTCGAAGGAGTCGGCGATGACGGCCTTGACGCCGAGCAGGTTCGTGCCCTTCGCGGCCCAGTCGCGAGACGAGCCCGAGCCGTACTCCTTGCCGCCCAGCACCACCAGCGGCGTGCCTTCCTGGGCATAGGCCATGGCGGCGTCGAAGATCGTCGTGACCTCGCCGTCCTTCTTCGTGAAACCCCCCTCGGTTCCAGGCGCCAACTGATTCCGGAGGCGGATGTTCGCGAACGTGCCGCGCATCATCACCTCGTGGTGGCCGCGGCGCGAGCCGTAGGAGTTGAAGTCGCGCGGCTCGACGCCGTGCTCCATCAGCCACTTGCCCGCAGGCGAGTCCTTCTTGATCGCGCCCGCGGGCGAGATGTGGTCAGTCGTGACCGAGTCGCCGAGCTTGGCCAGGACGCGCGCGCCCTCGATGTCGGACACGCCGGCGGGCTCGGCGTCCATGCCCTCGAAGTAGGGCGGGAGCGCGACGTAGGTCGATTCGTCGTCCCAGGCGAAGCGATCGCCCGTGGGGACCTCGAGGCCGTTCCAGCGCTCGTCGCCGGCGAAGACCTCGCCGTAGCTCTTGCGGAACATGTCCGACTGCACGGCCTCCTCGACGACCTGCGCGATCTCCTTGGTCGAAGGCCAGATGTCCTTGAGGTAGACGGGCTCGCCGTCGGAGCCGATGCCGAGCGGGTCCTCGACGAGGTCGATGTCCAGCGTCCCGGCGATCGCGTAGGCGACGACGAGCGGCGGCGAGGCCAGGTAGTTCATCTTCACGTCGGGGTTGATGCGGCCCTCGAAGTTGCGGTTGCCCGACAGCACCGAGCAGACCGCGAGGTCGCCGTCGTTGACCGCCGCGGAGATCTCGTCGGGCAGCGGGCCGGAGTTGCCGATGCACGTCGTGCAGCCGTAGCCGACGAGGTTGAACCCGAGCTGCTCGAGCGGCTCGGTCAGGCCGGCGCGGTCGAGGTACTCGGTGACGACCTTCGAACCCGGGGCGAGCGAGGTCTTGACCCACGGCTGCTGCGTGAGGCCCTTGTTGATCGCGTTGCGCGCGAGCAGCCCCGAGCCGAGCATCACGCTCGGGTTCGAGGTGTTCGTGCACGACGTGATCGCGGCGATCACGACGTGGCCGTGGTCGAGCTTGAACGTCTCGTCGTCGATCGTGACGTCGACCGCCGAGTCGGAGTGCTCGGCGACGACGGTGCCCGCCGCCACGGCCGGCGCCTTGGCGGGCGCCTCGGGCGCGCCGTCGTGTCCGGGCGCGCCGTTGGCCGGCGGGTCCGATGCCGGGAAGCTCTCGGCGACCGCCTCGTCGTGTGCGGCCGTGACCTCCTCGACGCCCTCGCCCAGCAGCTCGCCGAGGGCCGATCGGAAGCTCTCCTTCGAGTCACTCAGCGGCACGCGATCCTGCGGGCGCTTCGGTCCGGCCAGCGACGGCACGACCTCGCCGAGGTCGAGCTCGATCGTGTCCGAGTAGGTCGGCTCCTCGCTGTCGGCGTCGTGCCAGAGGCCCTGCTCCTTGGCGTAGGCCTCGACGAGGTCGATCAGCTCCTTCGGCCGCCCCGAGAAGGCCAGGTAGCGCAGCGTCTCGGCGTCGACGGGGAAGATCGCGCAGGTGGAGCCGAACTCCGGGCTCATGTTCCCGATCGTCGCGCGGTCGGCCAGCGGAAGGTTGGGGACGCCCGGCCCGTAGAACTCGACGAACTTGCCGACGACGCCCTTCCTGCGGAGGATCTCGGTGACGGTGAGCACGAGGTCGGTGGCCGTCGCGCCCTCCGGCAGCTCGCCGGACAGCTTGAAGCCGACGACCTGCGGGATCAGCATCGACATCGGCTGGCCGAGCATCGCGGCCTCGGCCTCGATGCCGCCGACGCCCCAGCCCAGGACGCCGAGGCCGTTGATCATCGTGGTGTGCGAGTCGGTCCCGACGAGCGTGTCGGGGTAGGCCGTGGGCGGGCGGGATCCGCTCTCGTCGACGAACACCACGCGCGCCAGGTACTCCAGGTTGACCTGGTGGACGATGCCGGTGTCCGGCGGGACGACGGCGAAGTTGTCGAAGGCGTCCTGACCCCAGCGCAGGAACGCGTAGCGCTCCTCGTTGCGCTCGAACTCGCGCTCGGCGTTCTTGACGAACGCGTCACGCGTGCCGAAGACGTCGACCTGGACGGAGTGGTCGATGACGAGCTCGGCCGGCACCAGCGGGTTGATCTTCGCCGCGTCGCCGCCCAGCTCGGCCATGGCGTCACGCATCGCGGCGAGGTCGACGACGGCCGGGACGCCCGTGAAGTCCTGCATGACCACGCGCGCGGGCGTGAAGGCGATCTCCTTGGAGGGCTCGGCCTTCGCGTCCCAGGTCGCCAGCGCCTCGATGTCGGAGGCGTCGACCGAACCATTGCCCTCCGTGCGCAGCAGGTTCTCCAGCAGGATCTTCAGGCTGAACGGCAGGCGCGCGACGTCGAACTTCGACTGCAGCGCGTCCAGCCGGAAGATCTCGACCTCGCGATCGCCGACCTTCAGCGTGCTCCTGGCGTCGAACGAATTGGGGTGATCGGCCATTTCGGGATCCTTTCAGGCAGTTTCGGGCAGCGTCACGAACGGTTTTCCACGAGGGAGCGTGACGGTGCGGAAATGAGGGTCGAAGGTTGCGATGCGGTCGGTGCGAAGCCTCCCCGCCAGCGCGACGAGCGACGCGTCGGCGAGGCCGAGGATCGGGTGCCGGCGGGCGACGCGAAGCGTCTCGCTCATGGCATCGGCCCACCAGCGGATCGTGATCGCGCCTCCTTCGAGGTCGCGCCAGAGCGCGTCGCGCCCCGGCGTGCCGCTCAGCGCGCGATCCATCTGCGCCGCGACGAGCGGCGTCGTCACGAGCTCGTCGTCGAGCGTGCGCA
>JAWVFZ010000282.1:0-5345 GCA_033855555.1 Solirubrobacteraceae bacterium | reverse complement strand
CGGCGCCAGCCAGACGATCGGAGCCGCGCCGGAGCTGTCGGCCGGCCAGTCGCCCGCGAGCTTGAGCGAGCCACTCAGGATCAGCCGCTCCCTGGCGCGGGTGCAGCCCACGTAGAGCACGCGCTCGTCCTCCTCGCGGTCGGCCTTGCGCGCGCGGTCGGATAACTCGCGGTAGGCGAGGGCGTCCTCGCGCGAGCCGTCCAGCGAAGCCAGCTTCAGGCCGCAGCGGCCGTCGGGCCCGAGGCGCAGCGTCTCGCCGCCGCCGGGCGGCTGCCGGCCGAGGTCGGCCAGCACGACGACGCCGAACTCCAGCCCCTTCGCGGCGTGGACCGTCATGAGCCGCACGGCGTCGAGCCCGTCGAGCTCGACCGGCGCGTCGGGCTCGCGCGCCTCGGCCTCGAGCTCTGCCCGCGCCCGATCGATGAAGCCGCGTACGTCGCGGCCGGAGCGCGTCTCGTAGGCGGCAGCGAGGCGGACCAGCTTGGTCACGTTGGCCAGCCGGCGGCGCCCGCCCGGCAGGCGCAGCACGTGCTCGTCGTAGGCGGTGCGCTCGATCGCGCGCTCCAGCAGCACGTCGAGACCCAGCCGTGGCGCCACCGCGCGCTCGGCGGCGAAGGCCGGGCACCAGGACTCCAGCCGCGCGCGGTCCTGCTCCGCGATCCGCGCCGCCCAGGGGGCGTCACGGGCCTCGCCGTCCGGGCAGAACGCGGCGTGCAGCGCATCCCACAGCCGCCCGCGCCCCTCCCGCGCGGCTGCGCCGAGCAGCGCGAGCGTGTCGGAGCGCACCCCCACGAGCGGCGAGGCGAGCACCGCCAGCAGGGCCTGCTCGTCGCGCGGATTGGCCAGCGCGGCGAGGTAGCTCGTCAGGTCCAGCACCTGCTGGCGAGCCCAGAAGCCGCGCCCGCCCGAGGCGAGCGTCGTGAAGCCCTGGTCCTCGAGCGCCCGCTCGAAGGTCGCCATGTCGGTGCTCGCGCGCAACAACACCACGACATCGCCGGCGGCGCAGGTGCCTGCATCGACGAGATCCCGCACGCGCTGTGCGACCAACCGCGCCTCGGCCCGGCGGCACGCCTGGGCGGCCGGCAGCTCGCCGAGCGCAGCGTCGTCCCAGCCCTCGCTGTCGGTCAGCAGGACCTCGACGAGCGGGCCGGCGGCTGCGCTTTCGGGCCCCGGCTGCAAGGGGACGAAGTTCGGGACGTCGCCGAAGGCGACGTTGATCGCGTCGAGCAGCGGTGCGCGGCTGCGGAAGCTGGTCGCCAGCGTCGCGGTCGCGTCCTGGCGCGCCAACGCCGCGCGGCGCGCGCGGAAGACCTCCACCGAGGCGTGGCGGAAGCCGTAGATCGACTGCAGCTCGTCGCCGACGTAGAAGCTCGTCGCGCGGTCGAGGCGGTCCAGCAGATCGAGCTGGAGCGGGTTGGTGTCCTGGAACTCGTCGACCATGATCCGCTGGAAGCGATCGGCATAGCGGGCCGCGAGCGCAGGCGAGCCGGCGAGCAGATCGCGCGTGAGCAGCTCGAGGTCGTCGTAGTCGACCGCCGAGCGTTCGCGCTTGGCCTCGGCGTAGGCGGCGGCAAACCCAACCAGGAGCTCGTCGATCAGCCGCCACGCGGCGATCGCCGCAACGTCGATCATGGCCTGGCGCAGGGCGTCGCGGGCGTCGCGGTAGGCCTGGCAGTTCGGGCCCTTCACGGCATTCGCGCCCGTGCCCATACGGACGGCGTCGAGCTCCTTGACCGTCGCGCCCTCCGGCAGGTCACGACAGCGTGCGAGCGCGGCGATCGCCAGCTCGCTCGTCTTGTTGGCCGGCTCGCCGATCTCGGCGAGCGCCGGCGCGATCGCCGCGCGCAGCGCCACCGCCGCGGCCGCGACATCGGGCTCCGCCGGCGGCTCGGGCAGCCGCGGGGCGGTCTCCCCCGCGCTGCGCAGTGCGTCGTGCGCGCGCTCCACCACCCTGCGTAGCCCATCGACGCCATAGGCTGCGGCGACGTCCAGCGTGTCGGTGCGTCCGTCGTCGAGGAACGCCGCCAGCGCGTGATCGAACGCGGCGGCGCGCAGCGCCCGTGCGTCGCCCTCGTCGAGCACCGCGAATGCGGGATCCAGCCCGGCCGCCACGGCGTTGGAGCGCAGCACGCGGGCGCAGAACCCGTGGATCGTCGAGATGTAGGCCGACTCGGTCGCCTGGTCGAGGTCGCGGCGTCCCAGCTCGGTGAAGCGCCGGCGCACGCGCTCGCGCAGCTCGCCGGCCGCCTTGTCGGTGAACGTGATCGCGAGGATGCGCCCCGGCTCGATCCCGTCCTCGACGCAGGAGCGCACGAAGCGCTCGGCCAGCACCATCGTCTTGCCCGAGCCGGCGTTGGCCGAGAGCAGGAGCCGGCCCTCGCGGCGCCGGACCGCCTCCCACTGCTCTGCGGTCAGCTCGCGTCCGCCTGCCCCGAGCGGGCGGCCGCGCTCGTCGAAGAGCGCGGTCACGAGCGTGCGCACCGGCAGATCGACGGGTACGAGCAGCCATTCCCCGCCCAGCCGCACGTGTCGGGCCGCGGCTCCAGGCGCCCCTGCCGGATCTCGTTGACGGCCTCCAGCGCGGCGCGCTCCACGTCGTCGAGGATCGCGCGCGCCTCCTCGGGCGACATGCGGTCGTCGCGGCCGACCTTGAGGTCGGGATCGGCGTCCTCGTGCAGCAGGCCGCGCGGCTTGAGCTCCTCGGGCCCGAGCTGCTGGTACAGCCCGCCGACCGGCTCGACGTCGAGGACGTCGGCGGCCGCGAGCATGTACAGGCCCATCTGGAGCTTGCCCTTCTCGAGCCACCTCGCTGCGCCCGCCACGGCCGACCGGCCCTTGTAGTCGCGGATGATCGCCTCGCCGGCGGCGTTGCGGTCGACGCGGTCGATGCGCCCCGCGAGCTGCAGCGCGCCGCCTGCCAGCGCCGCCGCCGGCAGCGGATCCTTCACGCCGCCGAAGCGGACCTCGAGGTCGGTAGCGCGAAACGTGCTGCCGTCGTGAGCCGCGTGCTCGAGGAACCGCACCAGGTCGGACTCCAGCCGGCGCACCTCGGCGCGCAGGCGGTCGGGATTGACCGAGATGCGATGGCGGCCCTCGAGCTCGCCGAGCACCCGATGCAGGACCGCGCGCGCCGCAGGCAGCCCGCCGGGCTCGAGCCGGCCGTCCGGCAGCTCGCGATAGACGGCCTCCAGCGCCTCGTGGGCGAACGTGCCCCGCACGAGCGGCTCCGGATCCGGCTCCAGCCCCTCGGGCCGCAGCAACTGCTCGACGAACCACCGCACCGGGCACGCCGTCCAGGCCTCCAGCGCCGAAGCCGACCAGGTCGGGCGCTCGCGAAGGCTGCGCAGGACCTCCTCGTCGCGCAGCTCGGCGATCGGCTTCGATGTTCCCGCCAGCTCGCCCTCGCGCGCGGCGGCAGCGAGCCTCGCCTCGCGCGCGGTCGGGGCGATCGCGGCGTCCCAGCCTGCGGCACCGAGCGGCCGCCGGCTGCGGCGCTCCATCGCCTCGGGCGCGAGCAGGTCGGCGACGTCGTCGACGAAGAACGACCTCACCGTCGGCTTGCCGTCGTCATCGGCGGTGTGCCAGCTGAGCGCGAGCAGGTCCGTCGGGCGCGAAGCCGCGGTGTAGAAGAGGAAGCGCTCCATCGCGACCGTGTCCTCGTGATGGCGCAACCCCAGCCCGGACGCGACGTTCAGCGCCATGCGGTCTTCGTCGCCGAGGAACGGGTCGGGATGCGCAGGGCGCGGGAACGCGCCCTCCTGCAGGCCGCAGAGGAAGAGCGCCCGCACGCGGCGGGCGCGGAGGAAGCCCGGCGTCGTGATCGACACGCGGCCCGGCCCCGGGAACGCACCGATCGTCAGCTCCAGCTCCCCGATCGTCCGCAGCAGCTCGGCGGGCTCGCCGCCGAGCGCACGATCGGCCTGCGCCAGGCGCCCGAGCCCCTCCAGCGCGCCACGGGCGCGCCCGGCGACGTTCGCGTCCAGCGCCTCGCCGCCGGTGAAGATCGGCGCCGTGCGCTCCAGCGGCGTCGCGAGAAGCCGGCCGGCGGTCGCCGCGAGGCGGCGGCAGAGCGCCGCGGGCCCGCGACCGCCGGCTTCGGCCACCTCGTCGATCTCGCCGAGCGGGAAGTCCGGGTGCGAGCGCTCCCAGAGCTCGCGCGCCGCCGCAGCAGTCACGGCGCCCTCCTGGCGCGCGGTCGCCTCCAGCCGGTCGGCCAGTTCCGGGCGGCGCAGGAAGCCTGGTGTGCGCAGCCACGTCAGCAGGTCGTCCGCGGAGCCCTCCAGCAGCGCGCAGCGCCCCAGCGCGATGAGCCCGCGGCCGAGCGCGGTGTGGCCCAGCGCGATGCGCCGCGTGAGCGCGTACGGGATCCCGTAGGCCTGGAAGACCTGCTCGGCGAGCGCGGCGGTGGGGCGAGTGTCGCGCCACACCACCGCGATGTCCTCGGCCGCGTAACCGTGCTCGCGGATGAGCTGCGCGACCTGCTGGGCGACGAGCTCGACCTCCGCGCGATCGCCGCCGGCCTCGAGGAAGCGCACCGCATCCCCGGGGTCGACCCGATCGCGGTCGAGGGCGGGGCTCGCGCTCGTACCGAGACCGTCGAGCGCGAGCTGCTCGGCCACGGCAGGGCCGATCGCCCTGTCGCCGGCCTCGAACAGCCCGCGCTCGATGTGGTGCAGGGCCGGGTGGACGTAATGGTCGGGACGGGCGCCGAGGACGATGGGCGGCCGGTCGGCCACCGCCTGGAGGTCGGCGTGCATCCGGGCGCGCGAGGCGAAGGCGGCCCGGCCGGGCTCGAAGGTCAGCGACAACATCACCTCGGCCTCGGCATGGCGGGCCAGCGTCTCGACGGCATCGACCTGCAGCGGGCGCAGGTCGTCGAAGCCGTAGAAGAGCACCGGCGTCGCGCCCCAGCGCGACGGAGTCAGCCTGATCTCGTCCAGCGCCAGCGCGAGCTGCAGGTCGGCGTCGCGGCGCCCCAGCGCCTCCAGCCGCTCGCGGTAGGCGCGATAGAGCCCCGCGAGCTCCCGCCCGTAGGCCATGCGCGCGGAATCGTCGCCGGCCCAGTCCGACAGCGCCCGCGCAAGCCGCGACGGCTGGATCCGCAGGCCCTGCAGCTCGGAGACGAAGCGCACCAGCGCCCGCGGGAAGCCCGGCGTCGCCGCGGCGGCCGCCATCGCCTCCAGGCGCGTGGCGGCCACCGCGGCCGCGGCGATCCGCTCGCGGGCGAGAGCGTCGACGGGACCACCGGCCACGCCGGCTCGGCGCGCGAGCTCGCGCTCGAACGCCCGCGGGGCCAGCACCTGGACTCCGAAGACCGCGCCGCCCGCGGCGAGCTCGCGGCGGTA
>JAWVFZ010000281.1:0-7941 GCA_033855555.1 Solirubrobacteraceae bacterium | reverse complement strand
CGAGCGTGCGGTGAAACGCGAAGCCGTCGATCTCCAGGACGAGCCTCTGAGCGCGCCAGACGAAGTCGCATTCGGTGCCTTCGACCATCGCGTTCACCTCCGGCCGCGGCAGGTTTGCCTGTCGTGCGACGTCGAGCCCGGCCTCCTCGAGCTCGCTGCGTGTCAGCTGCGTGCCGAGGCGCTCGTGCTCGAGCGCCACGAGGGAGCGAATGCCCCGGCGTCCCTCGATCGGGACGATCGGCGCGTGCAGGTTCAGGCGCTCGGCCTGGTCGGCGGCCCGGCGCACGCGATGCTGGGCCTCGATGTCGGCGAGGTCCACGATGGTGCGCGCCGGCGTCGTCACCGGGATGCCGTCGACGACCGCGATGTCCTCCGCCATCAGGCGGCGGCTCGTATGAAGCAGGACTCCGTGCCTTCGGTTGCGGCCGGAGCGAGGGATCGTGACGTCGATTGCGCCGCCCGGCGTCGCCCGAAGCCCCCACAGCGCCGCAGCGCTGCGGTGACTCAGCGTCGCGCCTGGTCCGCAGCCCAGCACAGCCGCGAGCCATCGCCCGTGCGGTGTGAGGCGCGCGTGCCCGAACGCATACACGCCTCGATGGAGTCGGATGAGCCGGCCCTGCGCCAGGCGCGCGTCGATCTGGCGCCTGGTCGCACCAAGCGCGATCAGATCCGCGTTCGTCACGACGCCCCACTGACGATTCGCGAGCTCCGCGATCCGCACATCCAAGGGGGGTGGTCCTGGTTTCCTACCGTATAGGTGCATTCCTGGGACCACCCTCGCGGGCGGAGAGTCACGGGACTACACGCGTGTCGGGCACAACGTGCGCACGATCGCGGACGCCGCGTCGGGCGTGAGCTCGGCGAACTCGATCGGCTTGCCGCGCTTGCGGGAGACCCGCACCGAAGAGGAACGGCGGCGGCGCTTGACCTCGATGCCCTTGATCGCCTTGAAGTCCAGCGAGCGCACGCGGTGGGAGATCGCATCGTCCAGCAGCCACACTAGGCGCCGATCGGTCAGAGCGAGCAGCGTCTGCGGCGAGGCCCACGTCGACGTGCGCGTGACGAGCTCGACGGGCTCGCCCTCCTTCAATGCCCCGAGCAGTTCGGCGCCGAGCGAGCGGCGCACGTCGTCCGGGAGCCAATGCCCGCGGCGCTGTCGGGTCGCCGGGGCTGCCGCCTGTGCGGCCGCGGGCGTGGGAGAGCGCCCGTCGCGGATCTGCTCGTAGGCGGCGTTGATCAGCGCCATGCGCCGCAGTGCGTCCTCGGTGCCGCGCACGTCCGGATGCCATTCCTTGGCCTTCGCGCGGTAGGCGCGTGCGATCTCGTCGGGCGACGCCCCGGGTTCGACGCCGAGGACCGAGTACGCATCCATCATGAAAGGGTACGAGGCAGATATGCCTCGACTGCGCGCCCTTCATTGGATGATCGCCCTCGATGTCGCGATGGTCGCCCGCGAACGCTGGGGGCGCCTTGCGCCCAACGAGCGTCGCCGCATCGCCGAGATCGTCCGCAAGGGCCGGGCGATCGACGAGCGCGACAAAACCGACCTCAAGCGGATCGTCGCCAAGCTCGAGCTGCTCGACGCGGGCCGCCAATTGCTGCCGATCGTGGGCGGCCGCAGGCGCGGTCGTCGTGGTCGCCGCTGAGCTTCCCCGCCCACCCCTACAATCGCGCGCCCATGGCAGACCTGCTCGAGCGCACACGATTCGACCCCTCCGAGGTGGAGCCTCGGATCGTCGAGCGCTGGCTGGGATCGGGGCTGTTCTCGCCCGAGCCCGAGGGCGACGCGTCGGAGAATTACTCGATCGCGATCCCGCCGCCCAACGTCACCGGCAAGCTGCACATGGGCCACGCGCTCAACGGCTCGATCCAGGACACGCTGGTGCGCTGGCACCGGATGCTCGGCAGGCGCACGAAGTGGATCCTCGGCACCGACCACGCCGGCATCGCGACGCAGACCCAGGTCGAGAAGAAGCTGATCGCCGAAGGCACGAGCCGGGAGGGGATCGGCCGCGAGGCGTTCGTCGAGCAGGTCTGGGAGTGGCGCCGCCAGCAGGGCGGCGACATCATCGAGCAGTACAAGCGCCTGGGCGCCTCGGCCGATTACGAGCACGAGCGCTTCACGCTCGACGAGGCGTACGTGCGCGCGGTGATGAAGGTCTTCGTCGCGCTCTACGAGAAGGGCTACGTCTACCGCGACAACTACATGGTCAACTGGGACCCGGGCTCGCACTCCGCGATCTCGGACCTCGAGGTCGAGGACCGCGAGGTCACCGACACGCTCTTCCACATCGCCTACCCGCTCGAGGACGGCGGGGGTGAGGTCGTGGTCGCGACCGTGCGCCCGGAGACGATGCTCGCCGACACGGCGATCGCCGTGAACCCCGGCGACGAGCGCTTCACGCACCTCGTCGGCCGCACAGCGATCCTCCCGCTCGTCGGCCGCCGCCTACCGATCATCGCCGACGAGTACGTGAAGACGTACTTCGGCACGGGCTGCCTGAAGATCACGCCTGGCCACGACCCCAACGATTTCGAGATCGGCCGCCGCCATGGGCTGGAGGAGATCAGTGTCATCGGCGAGGACGGCCTTATGACCGACGCCGCGGGGCCGGAGTACGCCGGTCTCACCGTCGAGGATGCGCGCGACAAGGTCGTCGCCGCGCTCGAGGCGCAAGGACTCATCCGCGCCCGCGAGCCGCACACCCACGAGGTGCCGTTCAGCCATCGCTCGGGCCGGCGGATCGAGCCGCTGATCTCGCTGCAGTGGTTCATGCGGATGGATGAGCTCGCGGCGCCCGCGATCGAGGCGGTCAGCTCCGGCCGCGTCAAGATCCACCCGTCCAGCCAGTCGCGGCGCTACATGGACTGGCTGGAGAACATCCGGCCCTGGTGCGTCAGCCGCCAGCTGTGGTGGGGCCACCAGCTCCCGGTCTGGTACCGCGAAAACGACACGTACGTCGGCGAGACGCCGCCCGAGGGAGAGGGCTGGACGCGCGACCCGGACGTCCTGGACACGTGGTTCAGCTCCGCGCTGTGGCCGTTCGCGACGCTCGGCTGGCCCGAGGACACGCCCGAGCTCAGGGCCTTCTACCCGACCGACGTGCTGCTGACGGCGCGCGACATCCTGTTCCTCTGGGTCGCGCGCATGGTGATGATGGGCATCGAGTTCGCCGGCGACGTCCCGATCGAGCACGTGTACGTGCACTCGGTGATCCAGGCACCCGACGGGCGGCGGATGAGCAAGTCGCTGGGAACCGGCATCGACCCGATCGCGCTGATCGAGGGCGACGGCGACACGCCCGCCTACGGCGCCGACGCCGTGCGGTTCGGCCTGCTCGCGATGTCCTCCACCCAGGACGTGCGCTTCAGCGAGGAGAAGGTCGCCCAGGGCAGGGCGCTGGCCAACAAGCTGTTCAACGCCTCGCGCTTCGTGCTGCTGAACGTCGAGGCGGTCGACGCCGCGCCACGGGTGGGCGGGGACGGGTTCGTCGAAGACCGCTGGATCCTCAGCCGGCTGCAGCGCGTCGTCGCCGACAGCCACGCGAACATCGAGGCGTTCAACTTCCACAAGCTCGCCCTCGGGCTCTACGACTTCGTCTATGCCGAGCTGTGCGACTGGTACCTGGAGCTCGTCAAGGCGCGGGAGTTCGACGCGGATCTCAGCGCGACGATGCTGCATGTTCTGCGCGAGACGCTCTCGCTCTGCCACCCCGTGATCCCGTTCGTCACCGAGGAGCTCTGGTCGCACGTCCCGGGCGCGGACGGGCTGCTGGCCGGCGGGCGCCTCCCGCAGCCGGACGAGTCGCTGATCGACGAGGAGGCCGAGCGCACGGTCGGCGACGTCATCGCGGCCGTCAGCGCGATCCGCGCATGGCGCGACGGTGCCGGCATCAAGCCCGGCGAGCGTCTGGCCGCGGCGCTGCCCGCCGGGTTGCAGGCCGAGGCCGTGGCGCGACTGGCGCGACTTGACCTCGAGGGGGCCCGCGATGGCGAGCCGGCGACGGTGCTGACGCCATCCGGCGCCGTGGAGATCTGGGGCGGCGTCGACCCCGAGGAGGAGGCCCGCAAGCGCGAGGCCCAGCGCGAGGCGCTGGAGGCCGAGATCGCCCGCGCCGAGGGCAAGCTGGCCAATGACGGCTTCGTCGCCAAGGCCCCCGAAGCGGTCGTCGAGGCAGAGCGCGCCAAGCTCGAGCGTCTGCGCGGGGAGCTGACGGCGCTTTGAGCAGCCCGGCCGAGCGCACTTGGTCGATCGAGGACGCCGAGCGCTACCTGCTGGGCCTCGAGCTGTTCGGCATGCGCTTCGGGCTGGACCGGATGCGCCGGCTGATGACCGCGCTCGGCCTTCCGCAGGAGCAGTTCCGCTCCATCCACATCGTCGGGACCAACGGCAAATCCTCGACCGCGCGCATGACCAGCGCGATCCTGGAGCGCCACGGCGTCAGAACCGGCACCTACCTCTCGCCGCACCTGGTCTCGTTCACCGAGCGCATCCGCATCGGGGATGTGGATGTGGCGCCGGAGCGCTTCGCTGCCGCGGTCGCGCGTGCCGCGCGCGCCGCCGACAAGGTCGACCGCACGCTCGAGGGCGACGATCACGTCACCCAGTTCGAGGCGCTCACGGCCGCGGCCTACAGCGAGATGGCCGAGGCGGGGGTGGAGGTCGCCGTCGTGGAGGCCGGCCTAGGCGGCCGCTACGACGCCACCAACGTGATCCCGTCCGAGGTCCAGGTCCTGACGAACGTCGGGCTCGAGCACACGCGCTGGCTGGGGCCGACGATCCGCGATATTGCAAGCGAGAAGCTGGCGGTGGTGACGTCGTCCGGAGATCGCCGCTTGCGGCGATCGGAGGCCGAAACCTTTCCATCGACGCTCGTGGTCGGCCCGGACCTGCATCCCGACGCCCTCGAGCTCGCGCTCGCGACACCCGCCCGAATCGTCGTCGCGACCGACACGGACATGCCGATCGCGGCGCGCGGCGCCTTCCAGCGGCGCAACTTCGCGCTCGCCCGAGCGGCCGCGGAGGCATTGCTCGGTGAGCTCGACGACGACGCCGTGCGAGCCGCCGCCGCCTCCACCCTGGTGCCCGGCCGCTTCGAGCTGGTGGGCGAATCGCCGGAGACGGTGATCGACGGCGCCCACAACCCGGCGGGCATGGCCGCGCTGGTCGAATCGCTGCCCGAGTGGCTCGACGGGCGCGAGCTGACCGCCGTGGTGTCGGTCCTCGACGACAAGGACGCCGCGGGCATGTTGCAGGCGCTCATCCCACACGTGACCCGCATCGTGTGCACCACCAACGCCAACCCGCGAGCGCTGCCGCCCGCCACGCTCAAGTCGCTGGCGCGCCAGCTGGGCTTCACGGCCGTCACGGCCGAGCGCGACCCCCGGGCGGCGCTTGCCATCGCGCGCGAGCTCAGCGGGCCGCAGGGAGCCGTCCTCGCCACCGGCTCGATCTATCTCATCGCGGACCTGCTGCGGCCGGCCGGCACCCGGGGAGCGACCCTGTGAACGACGACGGCCCGTCCGTTCTGAGCATGATCGCCATCGTGGCCGTCGTGGTCGCGCTGGTGATCCTCATCTTCTTCGCGGTCGGATACCTCTTTGGGAGGCTCTTCCTGTAGATGGACGCTCTAGCATCCGCCGCCATGGTCGCGGTCTTCGGCATCAACTCGAACGGACTCAATACGGCCGTCCAGCTGCTGATCCTGTTCCTGGTGGTCATCTGGCTGGCGCTGATCTACTACACGTACGCCGACGCCCGCCGGCGGATCGCCGATCCGATGCTGATCGGGTGCGCGACAGCCGCATCGCTGTTCCCGTTCGTCGGAACGATCGTCTACATGGTCGTGCGGCCGCCGGAGTACCTGGACGACGTGCGCGAGCGCGAGCTGGAGATGCAGGCGGCCGAAGCGCGGCTGCACAGCGCCGGCTACCTGCTGTGCCCGCATTGCGACCACGAGGTCGAAAAGGACTTCCTGCGCTGCCCGAGCTGCCTGCGCAAGCTGAAGGACCCGTGTGGAAACTGCGCGCGGCCGCTCGATCCCGAGTGGAAGGTCTGCCCGTACTGCGAAGCGGAGATCCCGGGCAAGACGCCGACGCAACGCCGCCGCCGGCGGCGCCAGACGGCGGAGGAGCCGGCGGTACAGGAAGAGACCGCCGTGGCAGAGGCGCCGCCCGGCACCTGAACCAGGTTCGGAGCGCGTCGAGGCCTCCGCGGCTGCCCAGCCATAGGATGCCGCGACCATGGAACAGACCCTCATCCTCGTCAAGCCCGACGCGTTCGCGCGTGGCTTGACCGGCGAGATCCTCGCGCGCTTCGAGCGCAAGGGCATGAAGATCGCCGCCCTCAAGCACCTCACCACGCCGCGCGACCTCGCGGAGACCCACTACGCCGAGCACGCGGGCAAGCCCTTCTTCGGCGAGCTCGTCGACTTCATCATCAGCGCGCCGCTCGTCGCGATGGTGCTCGAGGGCGACGAGGCCATCAAGGCGGCCCGCCAGCTCATCGGCGCGACCAACCCGCTCGAGGCCACGACCGGCTCGATCCGCGGCGACTTCGCCGTGCAGGTCGGCCAGAACATGGTCCACGGCTCCGACTCGCCCGAGTCGGCGGCGCGCGAGATCGGCATCTGGTTCCCCGAGCTGGGATGACGTTCCGCTGATCGCGCTCGCCTCCAAGTCGCCGCAGCGGCGCGCGATCCTCGAGGCGATCGGTGCCCGCTTCCGCGTCATCGACGTCGACGTGGAGGAGCTCGACGAGGGGCCGCCGCAGGCGGCCGCCCGCGAGAACGCGCGGCGCAAGGCGCTGGCGGGCGCCGCGCACGGCGGCGCGGGCGAGGTCGTCCTGGGCGTGGACACGCTCGTCGCCCTCGACGGCCGCATCTGGGGCAAGCCCCGCGACGAGGCGGCCGCGCGAGCGACGCTGAGCCGCCTCAGCGGTCGCACGCACGAGGTCATCAGCGGGATCGCGATCGTGCGTGAGGGCGGCGACGTACAGCTCGCCACGGAGACCACCGAGGTCACGTTCCGGGAGCTCGACGAGGCCACGCTCGCCTGGTACGTCGCCTCCGCGGAATGGCAGGGGAGGGCCGGCGGCTACGCCATCCAGGGGCGCGGCGGAGTGCTCGTGCGGCGGCTTGTGGGCGACTACCTCAACGTCGTCGGACTGCCGGTCGGCGCGCTGCTCGAGCTGTGGCCCGGATTTGCAGCGTTTCTTGCTGAGAGGACGTCAGAGCACTAGTCAGTAGACTGCGCGGGGCGTGGGTCCGGGGACGAGTGTCGTCCGTCGGGCCGCGCACTCGCGCATGGGCTTCTTTAGCTACCTCACCGGCTTCGGCGGCCGCGACATGGCCGTCGATCTCGGCACAGCGAACACGCTCGTCTACGTACGTGGGCGCGGAATCGTGCTCAGCGAGCCTTCGGTCGTCGCGATCGACTCGCGCACCGGGGAGGTCCACGCCGTGGGCATCGAGGCCAAGCGCATGCTCGGCCGTACGCCCGGGACGATCCAGGCCATCCGGCCGCTGAAGGACGGCGTGATCGCCGACTTCGACGTCACCGAGGAGATGCTGCGCCACTTCATCCAGAAGGTCCACCAGAACCGCTGGGCGCACCCGCGCGTGGTGGTCTGCGTGCCTTCGGGCGTGACGGGCGTGGAGAAGCGCGCCGTCGAGGAGGCCTGCCTCAGCGCCGGCGCCCGCCAGGCCTACCTCATCGAGGAGCCCATGGCGGCGGCGATCGGCGCCGGCCTGCCGGTCGGCGAGCCCACCGGCTCGATGGTCGTCGACATCGGCGGCGGCACGAGCGAGGTCGCCGTGATCTCGCTGGGCGGCATCGTCGTCTCGCAGTCGATCCGCGTCGGCGGAGACGAGCTCGACGAGGCGATCATCAGCTACGCCAAGCGCGAGTACAAGCTCTTGATCGGCCAGCAGACGGCCGAGG
>JAWVFZ010000280.1:0-14487 GCA_033855555.1 Solirubrobacteraceae bacterium | reverse complement strand
AGATGGTGACCCACTGGGCGTCGCTGTACCCCACCCCGCGCGAGCCCGCGGAGGTCATCGCGCTCGTCGGCCTCGAGGACAAGCAGGACGTGCTCATACGCACGCTGTCGGGCGGCCAGCAGCGCAGGCTCGACCTCGCGCTGGCGCTCGTCGGCGACCCCGAGCTCGTCTTCCTCGACGAGCCGACCACCGGTTTCGACCCCGCCGCGCGCCACGGGGCGTGGGACGCGATCCGGTCGCTGCGCGACCTCGGCAAGACGGTCGTGCTCACGACGCACTACCTCGACGAGGCCCAGGAGCTCTCCGACCGCGTCGCGATCATCAAGGACGGCCGGATCCTCGCGATCGGCACGCCGGGCGAGCTGGGCGTCGGCGCCACGCAGCGCGTGCGCGTGTCCTGGCGCGGCGACGACGGTGAGCTGCACGAGCGCGAGGTCGACGATCCGACCACGCTTCTGCACGAGCTCACGAGTGAGGCGCTGGCGCGGGGCGAATCGGTGCGCGAGCTGACCGTCTTGCGCCCGAGCCTCGAGGACGTCTACCTCGAGCTCACCGCCGACGAGGAGCCGGTCGGTGTCTGAGGCGGTCGCACTCGGCTGGCGTCAGTTCCGCCTGGAGCGCAGGCAGTTCTGGCGCAACCCGACGGCGGCGTTCTTCAACTTCATCCTGCCGATCGTCTTCTTGCTGATCATCGGCGCGCTCGTCCCCAAGGCCGATCGCGACATCGTGATCCCCGGCATCGCGGGCATGAACGTCATGGCCTCGACGTTCAACGCGGTCGCCATGAACCTGACGTTCCGCCGCGAGCAGGGGCTGCTCAAGCGAATCCGCGGAACGCCGATGCCGACCGGCTCGTACCTCGGCGGAATCCTCGGCAACGTCGCATTCAACGCCACCATCCAGGTCGCGCTCGTCGTGGTCGTGGGCAAGCTGCTGTTCGGGCTGCCATGGCCGCACCACTGGGACGAGCTGGTGATCTTCACCTTCGTCGGCGTGTTCGCCTTCACCGCCCTGGGCATCGCGTTTTCCCACGTGATCCCGAACTTCGATGCCGCTCCGGCCTACACGAACTTCGTCTACCTGCCGTCGATCCTCATCGGCGGCGTGTTCTTCGACCCCACGACATCGTCGGCCGTGCTCAGCGACATCGCGCGCGTCATGCCGATCAGCCATTTCGTCGAGGGCATGCGCGGCGCGATCCGCGTGAACGGCGGGCTGACCCATCACACGGGAGATCTCGCGGTCCTCGCGCTGTGGGGCGCGGCGGGCCTGTGGTTCGCAATCCGCGGCTTCAGCTGGGAGCAGCGGAAGGCCTGAGGAGCCACGGCGCCGGCGGGGCGCCCTCGATGCCGATGTCGAACGGAGTGCCCGCCCACTCCGACCGCAGCAGCCCGAAGATGTTGACGTCATGGCGGACGTCGCCGTGGCGGTGCCATGCGCGCAGGGCGCCCTCCTGACGGAACCCGAGCCTTTCCAGCGCGCGCGTGGAGCGCTCGTTGCCGGGATTCGAGTAGGCGCCGACCCGCTCGAGGCCGCACACGACGAAGGCGAGATGCAGCACGAGGCTCTTGGACTCCGCGTTGGCACCGGTTCCCCAGTGCTCTCGGCCCAGCCATGTGCCCACCATCGCCCGGCGGTCACGCCGGGCGAGCTCGCTCAGGCCGGTGACGCCGATCGGTCCATGCTCGTGATGGTCGATGAGCAGGTCCAGCCGCTCGCCGCGGTCGCGCTCGGAACCGAGCCCCTCGATGTAGGAGAGCGGCTCCCGCAACGACCGGTACGGGCCCCAGGAGAACCAGCGAGTGACCTCTTCGTCGGAGGCGAGCTCGAACAGCCGCGGCGCGTCCGCGGGCTCCGCGTAGCGCAGCGTCAGCTTCGGGCCGGTCAGGTGCACCGTGCGCCATCATCCCGGTCATGGCGGTCGGGCTGCTCTACGACGTCCACGGCAACCTGCCCGCGCTGGAGGCGGTGCTGCGCGACGCTCGCAACACGCCCGTCAGGCGCTGGGTGCTGGGCGGCGACTACGCGAGCTTCGGCGGCTGGCCGGAGGAGGTCGTCGCGCGCCAGGATGAGCTCGTCGACGCCGTCTGGATCCGCGGCAACTGGGACCGCTGGCAGACCGGGGACGACGCCGACCTGCCCGCGATCCCCGAGCTGCGCGATGCCCGCGAGTCCGTCGTCGAGGCGCTCGGGCCCGAACTCGTTTCCCGGCTGGGCGCACTGCCCGCCACGCATACCGACGGCGACACGCTCTTCTGCCACGGCGCACCCTGGAGCGACATGGACTCGTTTTTGCCCGAGCCGGACGAAGGCGACGCCGCGCTGCTCGAAGGCGTCGGTGCCCGGCGCGTCGTGTTCGGCCACACGCACCTCGCGTTCACGCGCGACCACGACGGCGTCGTGCTGCTGAACCCCGGCAGCGTCGGGATGCCGTTCGACGGCGACCCGCGCGCGAGCTGGGCGCTCCTGCACGACGACGGGCGGATCGAGCAGCGCCGGGTCGAGTACGACGTCGAGGTCGCCTGCGCCGGGCTGCAGGAGCGCTTCAGCGGAACGTGGGTCGACGGGACCGTCGAGCGGCTGCGCGCGGCGAGCTTCACCGTAGGCTGAGCGCCGTGTTCAACCGCCTGACCGCCCTCCTGGCGGTCGCCCTGCCCACGAACGTCCTCTTCGACCCCGCCGAGTCGTGCGCTTCGGCGTCTAACGCGGCTAGCGGGGCTCGCCGACGAGCGTTGCGAACGCCTCCGGCGGGCCGGGCTTGGAGAAGTAGAAGCCCTGCGCCAGATCGCAGCCGAGCGCGCGCAGGCGGTCGACTTGGGCGATGGTCTCGATGCCCTCGGCGACCGTCTCCAGGCCGAGCGCGTGGCTGAGCGAGATGACGGCGGCGACGATCGCCGCCTCCTGCGGGTCGCGCTCGATCGGCGCGATGAACGAGCGGTCGATCTTCACGACGTCGACCGGGAACCGCTGCAGCGCGCGCAGCGACGAGTAGCCGGTGCCGAAGTCGTCGAGGGCGACCGCGACGCCCAGCGCCTTGAGCGCGTGCAACGTGGCTTCGGAGGCGGCCACATCCTCCATGAGCGCGGTCTCGGTGATCTCCAGGCACAGCGAGGCGGGATCGACGCCAGTGCGCGCGAGGATGCGGTCGAACGTCGCGACGAGATCCGGATGCCCGCACTGGCGCGCAGACACGTTCACCGACATCCGCAGCGGCGGTCCGCTCTGCGCCGGCTGCGCCCACTCTGCGGCCTGGCGGCAGGCGGTCTCCAACACCCAGGCCCCGAGCGCGATGATCAGCCCGGTCTCCTCGGCCGCGCCGATGAACTCGCCCGGCATCACCAGCCCGCGGTCCGGATGCTCCCAGCGCACGAGCGCCTCGACGCCCGACAGCGCGCCCGTCCCCATGTTCACGATCGGCTGGTAGTGCATGACGAACTCGCCGCGATCCAGAGCCCGGTGCAGCGCGTTCTCGGTGTCCATGCGCCGCACCGCGCGCTCGCGCATCTGGTCGTCGAAGACCTCGTAGACGCCGCCGCCGCGCTCCTTGGCGCGATACATCGCAGCGTCCGCGTCGCGGATCAGCGCCTCGGGCCGCGCGCCGCCCTGCGTCGCGAGCGCGATGCCCACGCTCGTGTGGACGAAGACCTCGTCGTTGTCGATGCTGAACGGGGCGCTCAGCTCCTCGGCGATCCGGCCCGTGATCGCGATCGCCTGGCGCTCGCCGCTGATGTCCTCGCAGAGGATCACGAACTCGTCGCCGCCGAAGCGCGCCGCCGTGTCGCCGGCGCGTAGCACGCGCGACAGCCGCTCGGCGACCGCGACGAGCAGCTTGTCCCCGGCGCCGTGGCCCAGGGAGTCGTTGACGATCTTGAACCGGTCGAGATCGAGGAAGAGCACCGCCGCGGCGGTGCTGTGGCGGCCCACCCGGTTGAGCGCCTGCCCCAGACGGTCGTAGAACAGCGCGCGGTTGGGCAGGCCGGTGAGCGCGTCGTGCAGCGCCTGGTGGGCGAGCTCGACCTCGGCGCGCTTGCGCTCGATCGCATAGTTGATCGAGCGCGACAGCAGGCTTGCGTCGACCTGGCCCTTGATCAGGTAGTCCTGCGCGCCCTCGTGCACGGCCTGGACGGCGAGCACCTCGTCGCTGCGGCCGCTGAGCACGATGATCGGGACGTCGAGAGCGACCGTCCGGACCTGGGCGAGTGCCTCGAGGCCCTCGGCGTCGGGCAGGCTGAGGTCCAGCAGCACGCAGTCGACCGACCCGTTCAGCAAGGTCTCCACGGCGACGGAGAGCCGGTCCGCGGTCTGCAGCACGAACCCCGCCGGCGAGGCGTCGCGCAGCATCTCGCGCACGAGGATCGCGTCGCCGGGATTGTCCTCGACCGCGAGCACCCGCAGGGCGCCGCGGGCGGAGCTGACGAGTTCTGGTGTCGCGGGCATCGAGGTCATGTCCCGTCCGGGATCGACACGTGGAACGCTGAACCTGAGCCGGGCGTCGACTCCACCCAGATGCGCCCGGCGTGGCGGTCGGCGATCCGCCGGCAGATTGCGAGCCCGATGCCGGTGCCCTCGTACTCCTCGCGGCCGTGGAGGCGGCCGAACATCTTGAAGATGCGCTCGGCGTGGCACGCCTCGATGCCGATCCCGTTGTCACGCACCGCAATGTGCCAGTCGCCGCGCTCCGCGATGCGCGCGACGTGGACTTCCCCCGGCACGTCGGGGCGCCCGAACTTGATCGCGTTGGCGACGAGGTTCTGCAGCAGCTGGCCGATCTGCGTCGCGTCGCCGAGGACCGTCCCGAGCGGGCCGTGGGTGACGGTCGCGCCGCTCTCGAGGATCGCGCCCTCGAGCGAGCGCAGCACGCCTTCGAGGACGGCGTCGGCATCCACCGGCGAGCGCGCGACCTCGACGCTGCCGATGCGCGAGTACCGCAGCAGGTCATCGATGAGCGCCTTCATCCGGTCGGCGCCGTCGACCGCGTAGTGGATGAACTCGTCGGCGGTCTCGTCGAGGCGGCCGCCGTAGCGGCGCTCGAGCAGCTGCAGGTAGCTCGTGATCATCCGCAGCGGCTCGGAGAGGTCGTGCGAGGCGATGTAGGCGAAGTCCTGCAGCTCGGCGTTGATGCGTTCCAGGCGCGCCGCGCGGTTCTCGAGCTCCTGCTCGAGGCGGCGGCGGTCCGTGACGTCCTTGCCGACGAGGTAGAAGCAGCCATCGTCGGGCGCCCCCTGGCCGGACCACAGGATGTCGCGCCACGCGCCGTCCTTGCGGCGGATCTTGCAGACGAACTCCACCGTCGCGCCGCCCGCCTCGAGCTTCGCGATGACCCTGAGCGCCGCTTCCCGGTCGTCGGGATGGATCAGGTCGAGATAGCGCGTCGACGTGAGCTCGTCGTCGCTGTATCCCAGCGTGCGCGTCCAGGCGGGATTGTGGAGCTTCAGGAAGCCATCGAAGCCCGCGGCGCCGAGCAGGTCGATCGAAAGCGCGAGAAGGCGCGCTTCGCGGGCCAAGGCAGGGGCGACATGACCCATCGAGCGCGGGATTCTCTCACCGCTTGAGCAGGTTAAGGTGATCCTGGACGGATCTACGAGCGACGGCGTTTGCCATCCTGCAGCGCGTGAGCGAGATCGACCTCGTCGCCAGCGTGGGCGACCTCGACCGGGTGGTTGCGGCGCTGCGCGACTTCATCCACCGCAGCGGCGCGCTACGCGCGGTCGCAGTCACGGCGGATGCGCTCGTGGACTGTCCGCGCCTGCAGCCGATCGAGGTGACGACCGCCGGCGCGACGGTCGCCCTGCCCCACGCGATCGAGCTCGACGTCGAAGACCCGATCGCGGTGCCGGAGGTCATCCAGCCGCCGCCGTTCGAGGTGGTCCCCGAAGCGCTCGAGGTGCGCTCGCCGCTCGGCGTGTTGCAGGCGATGGGCGACGCAGTGCGCGCGATGGCCAACAGCATCGGGCCGCGCGTCGTCGTGATGGCGACCTTTCCGACGCTGCCGCCCGACCGCGCGCTCTCCATCAGCGCCCGCGGCGACGAGCCCCTGGTCTTCGCGCTGGGCGAGGAGACCTTCGAGCTCGACGACTGACGGCTAGGTTCCACCGATGCTCGCCCGACTCGCCGGCCCGTTCTTCATCGCCGCCGGGATCAACCACTTCGTCAATCCGAAGTTCTATCTGGCGATCATGCCGGACTACCTGCCCGCGCATCAGGAGCTCGTCGATGCCAGCGGGGTCGCCGAGATCGTCGGCGGCGCCGCACTGCTGCACCCCGCGACGCGCCGGTTCGGCGGGTGGTGGCTGATCGCGACCCTGATCGCCGTGTTCCCGGCCAACATGCACATGGCCCTGCACCCAGAGCGCTACCGGAAGATCCCCCCGGCCGGGCTGTATGCGCGGCTTCCGGTGCAGCTGCTGTTCATCGCCTGGGTCAGAGGCGCAGCCCGCAGCTGACCGCCCCGGGCGGCGTATGCTGGCGCGCATGTCCAGCCATGAGGAAGCGATGCTGCTCGTCAACCTGCTCCAGTGGGGCACGGCGTCCGGGATCGACGAGGCGATGCCCGAGGTCTTCGAAACGACCTTCGACCCCGAGAGCGCGACCGTCTCCGATCACGCCGTCCGGCCGCTGCTGGGGTTCGGCGAGATGCTCGGGACGTTCGTCAAGACCGGCGCCCTGAGCCGCGAGCTGGTCGACGAGGCGTTCTGGGTCGACGGCATCTGGGCGAGGGTCGGCCCGGCTGCGATCAAGGCGCGCGCCGAGCTGGGCGAGCCGCGCCTCTACGAGAACTTCGAAGCGCTGACCGTCCGCTGACGGGAAGCCTCAGAAGCGCAGGACGGACCTGATCCCGTCCTGGCGCTCCATGAGCTCGAAGGCGTGGTTGACGTCGTCGAGGCCCATGGTGTGCGAGACGAACGGCTCGACGTCGATGTCGCCGGCCAGCCAGCGCTCGACGAGCACGGGCACCTGGTCGCGGCCCTTGACGCCGCCGAAGGACGAGCCCGCGACGCGCCGGCCGGTGATCAGGTAGCGCGGCACGATGTCGAGCGTCTCGCCCTTGCCTGCGACGCCGGCGATCGTGCAGAGCCCCCACCCCATCCGCGCCGACTCGACGGCCTGGCGCATGACCGCGACGAGCCCGGTGGCCTCGAACGTGTAGTCCGCGCCGAAGCCGCGCGTCATGTCGAGGATCCGCTGGACCGTGTCCGGGCCGCCCAGCAACAGGTCCGTCGCGCCCTGGCCCTTGGCGAGCTCGAGGCGCTCTTCGCTCATGTCCACGCAGACGATCCGATCGGCGCCCTGGAGGCGGCAGCCCGCCACGGCGCCGAGGCCGACCATGCCCGCGCCAAAGACGACGCAGAACGAGCCGGGCTCGACCTTCGCGGTGTTGATCGCCGCGCCGATGCCGGTCGACAGGCCGCAGGCGAACAGGCACGCGCGGCTGAGGTCGGCCTCAGGATTGATCTTGGCCAGCGCGATCTCGGGCATGACGGTGTACTCCGCGAATGTCGATGTGCCCATGAAGTGGCGAATCGGCTCGCCGTCGCGCGACAGCCGCGCCGTGCCGTCGGGCAGGTAGCCGAGGTTCTGCTGCTCGCGGATCGCCAGGCACAGGTTCGTCTTCGGCGAGCGGCAGTGCTCGCATTCGCGGCATTGGGGTGAAAACAGGGTGACCACGCGGTCGCCGACGGCCAGGTCGTTCACGTCCTCGCCGATCGCCTCCACGACGCCCGCCCCCTCATGGCCCAGCACCGCGGGTGCATAGCCCGATGGGTCGGCTCCCGAGGCGGTGTACATGTCGGTGTGGCAGACGCCGCACGCCTCCAGGCGGACGAGCACCTCGCCGGCCTTCGGCTCGGCGAGCTCGACCTCCTGCACGACGAGCGGCGCGCCGAATTCCTCCAGGACGGCGGCTCGCATGCGCATGCGGGCGACCCTAGCGGTGCGGCCCCTGGGCTGCCGAGAACACCCGCGATACATTCGCGACATGCACCCCCGGTCCACCATTCTCGCCGCGATCGCGGCGCTCTGCCTCCTTGCTCCGGCCGCTGTGGCGACGACCGCAACCGCCACGAGCGGCGCCGTCACCGCCACGCTCTCGTACGACCACGCACCGGACTCCGCTGAATGGCACAACCTGCTGCTGACGATCACCCGCAACGGTCAGCAGGCGTTCTCGGGCGACCCGCGCTTCGCCGGTTGCAAGGGCCGCTACTGCGCCCTGGCCGGCTCCGGCCAGCGCGACGCCGTCTCGGTGCAGGACCTCGATGGCGACGGCGAGCCCGAGGTGAACGTCGACCTCTACACCGGCGGCGCGCACTGCTGCTTCGTCTCGCGCTTCTACCGCTGGACCGGCACCGGCTATGTCCCCGCCGACCGCAACTTCGGGGATCCCGGATACCGGATCGACGACCTCGACGGCAACGGCGTCAAGGAGCTCGTCACCGCCGACTATCGCTTCGGCTACGCGTTCACGGCGTTCGCCTTCAGCCTCCTGCCGGTCCGTGTCTACGACCTGCGGGCCGGGCGGTGGGAGCTCGTCACCCAGCATTTCCCCGCGCTGATCCGCAAGGACGCCGCGGCCGCCTGGCGCTCCTTCCGCAAGGCCGGCAAGCTGGGCGAGCCGCGCGGGGCGATCGCCGCCTGGGCGGCGGACCGCTACCTGCTCGGCAAGAAGACCTCCACCCGTCGCACGCTCAACAGGCTTGCCCGGCAGGGCCGGCTTCACGGCGAGTTCCCCAAGAGTCAGCGCAAGTTCGTCCACACGCTCCTGACGTTTCTGGCAAAGCGGGGCTACTAGATGTGGTCGGCCACGATCGCGCTCAAGGGCGCCGGCGGCGAGCCGGTGGACCTGCGGCGCACGATCGACGGCCACGGCCTGACGGCGCTGCCGCCGATGACGCCCGACGCCGACCAGCGGGGCTTCGGCATCGTGCTCAACATGCCGCACGGGCGCCCGCTGGCGGTGCGGGTGCGCGCAGCTGGAGCCCTACGCGTTCGGGTCAGCGGGCCCGCGGAGTCCGAGGCGCGGCAGCGGGCGGCGCTGGCCGGGGTTCGCCACGTCCTGCGCCTCGACGAGGACCTCTCGGGCTTCTATGCGCGCGTCGCCGAGGACCCCGACCTGTCGTGGTCGTGCACCGGCGCGGGGCGGATGATGCGCTCGCAAACCGTCTTCGAGGACGTCGTGAAGACGATCTGCACGACGAACTGCGCCTGGTCGGGGACCGTCCGGATGGTGAGCGCGCTCGTCGGGCACCTCGGCGAGGAGGCAGCCGGCGGCGGGCGCGCCTTCCCGAGTGCGGCGACGATGGCGCAGGCGCCGGAGGCGTTCTACGCCGACGAGGCGCGCGCGGGCTACCGCGGCCCCTACCTGCGCGCGCTCGCGGCCGCGGTCGCAGAGGGAACGCTGGACCTCGAGGCGCTCGCCTCCGCCCCGCGCTCGGAGATCTCCGACGAGGAGCTGGAGGAGCGGCTGCTCGCGCTCGCCGGCGTGGGCCCGTACGCGGCCGCGCACATCATGATGCTCATGGGCCGCCACTCGCGGCTGATCCTCGACTCCTGGACGCGCCCCACGTACGCGCGACTTCGCGGGCGCAAGCAGACCGACGCGCAGATCCTGCGCCGCTTCCGCCGCTACGGCGACCACGCCGGCCTGGCGTTCTGGCTGACGATCACCCGGTCCTGGGTCGAGGGCTGAGTCGCGCCACGGACATCCTCCGCCCGGATGACCCAAGACCATCATCGCGGGCGATGGAACCGCGCCTCCGGAGGTCCACGATGCTGTCCATGAGCTTCACATGGATCCACCGCCCCAACGGCAAGTAGCACCGACATTCACCGAGGCCGTCCGCGTCCCCTCCTCCGCGCACGACAGCCACCCCGAAGCCACCCGCGTCTCCTCCCCGCGGGTGGCTTCGGTCGTTGAGGGAGTCGCCGTCGTCGAGGGGATGCAGCCGGCACGTCGGGCGACCTGGGCCCTCTTATGCGCGCTATCCGAGACTTAGAGGGCCCACGTCCGGGGGTGGTCCCAACTTCCTGGAGCGCCCCCCCTCGACATCCCGCGCTGCGCGCCCCTTAACCTGCGCTTCCACGCCGCCGAGTAGCCTCAGCTCATGAGCCCGATCCCCGGCGAGCCGCTCGATCCCAAGCCGCCAGAACTGACGACTCGCGATGGGCGCAAGTTCAAGATCAAGATCCCGGGCCTCACGCCGCCGCCGAAGCCCGGGACGACAGCGGAGCGGGGCAGCGCAGAGCCGCCCCGCGACGATCCGCGAGCGCCCATCAACCCGAATCACGCCGGCTTCTGACGCTCGGCCCGGGGAGCCCGCGGACGGCCGCCCTCTCGCGGTCACACGACCCGCACGAAGTGGTGCGCGCTGATGCTCATCCCCACCCGGTGGTAGAGCCGGTGCGCCGCCCAGCGCTCCGGCACCGTGCCTGAGTCGAGGTGCACCTGGTCGCAGCCGAGGCGCTCGGCCTCGTCGAAGATCCAGCGCAGGAGCGCCTCGCCGTGGCCGCGCCCGCGAGCGGTGGGCAGCGTCGAGAGGTCGTCGACGTAGAGGAAGCGGCCCCCGGACAGGCTGTGCTCGAGCCTGAATCCGGCGACCGCAACCGCCTCGGAGCCGTCGTCGTCGAAGGCGGCCGCGAGCCGGTAGCCCTCGGGGCGCTGGAGCTCGTCGACGCGTGCGACCCATGCGTCGCGGTCGTCGTGATGGGTGCGAAGAGCGCGCATGGCCTCGAAGGCCAGGCCAGTCTCGGATGCCGGGAGCTCGCGAATCATGCCGGCATCTTCGCGCACGTATCGTGGCTGCCATGGAGGAACGCCTGCACCCCGCGCTGAGGGAGCTGAGCGACGCGGTGCTCGCGGTCGCCGCGCAGCGTTCCGTGGACGAGGTGCTGCAGGGACTGGTCGATCGCGCCAGGGTGCTCGGCGGCGCGCGCTACGCGGCGCTCGGCATCCCCGACGGCGACGGTGGCTTCAGCCGCTTTCTCGTGTCGGGCATGAGCGACGAGCTGATCGCGCGCCTGGGCCCGCTCCCGCGCACGCACGGGATGCTCGGGGCGATCCTCGAGACGCCCGCCCCGCTGCGCACGATCGACATTCACGAGCATCCGCGCTTCCGCGGCTGGTGGCCCCAAGGCCATCCGGACATGCGGTCGTTCCTCGGCGTGCCGATCGTCGCGCCCGAGGGGGTGATCGGCGCCTTCTACCTGACCCACAAGGAAGACGCGGGCGAGTTCGGCGACGCAGACCAGGAGCTGATCGAGCTGCTTGCCGCGCACGCCGCGATCGCCATCACCAACGCGCGGCTGTACGAGCGCAGCCGCGAGCTGTCGATGCTCTCGGAGCGCAACCGCCTGGCGCTCGAGCTGCACGACGTCGTCAGCCAGAAGCTCTTCGGGCTCGTCCTGACCGCGGAGTCCGCCGCCACCCTGCTCGATCGCGACGGCGCTGCGGCGCGCGTCCAGGTCGAGCGCCTGCAGGACCTCGCGCGCGAGGCGCTCGACGAGCTGCGCGCGCTCGTCTTCGAGCTGCGCGCGGCGGACCTCGAGCGCGACGGCCTCTGCGGCGCGCTGCGAAAGCACGCCGCGCTGCAGCAGCGCCTGCACGGCGTGGCGATCGACCTCGAGATCGACGACGCGGTGAGCATCGGCGAGGGCGATCGCGAGATCCTGCGGATCGCGCAGGAGGCGCTGCACAACGCCGTGCGCCACTCGGCTGCCCAGCGCGTCACCGTGCGCCTGCGCGACGGCCTCGTGCTCGAGGTCGCCGACGACGGCGCCGGGTTCGACCCCGACGACCCTGACCTGCGATCGCGCCACCTCGGGCTGACCTCGATGGAGGAGCGCGCGCGGCGCCTCGGGGGCCGGCTGGAGATCCGCTCCGCACCCGATGCCGGGACGACGGTGCGCCTGGAGGTTCCTGGTGGCTGACGTGATCGGCGTGCTCGTGGTCGACGACCACGCGGTCGTGCGCGAGGGCCTGCGCACCTTCCTCGAGCTCCAGGACGGGATCGCCGTCGTGGGCGAGGCCGGCGATGGCGAGGAGGCCGTGCGCCAGGCCGAGGCGTTGCGTCCCGATGTCGTGCTGATGGACCTCGCGATGCCGCGCCTGGACGGCGTCGGCGCGATGCGCGAGCTGCGCCGGCGGCTACCGGCGATCCGCGTGATCGTGCTGACGAGCTTCGCCGAGGACGAGCGCCTGCTGCCGGCGATCCAGTCCGGCGCGGCCGGCTACCTCCTGAAGAACGTCGCGCCCGCCGAGCTGGCGCGTGCCGTGCGCGCTGCGCACGCCGGCGACGCGCTGCTGGACCCGCACGTTGCTGCGCGGCTGGTCGAGGCGCTGGCGCAGCCCGCCGGCGAGGATCCGCCCGAGCGGCTGACCACGCGCGAGCAGGAGGTCCTCGGGCTGATCGCCCGCGGGTTCTCCAACAAGCGGATCGCCCGCGAGCTCGGGATCGCGGAGAAGACGGTCAAGACGCACGTCGGGCACGTGCTCGCCAAGCTCGGCGTCGCGGACCGCACGCAGGCGGCGCTGCACGCGGTCCGCATGGGCCTCACCCGGTCCTAGGACCAATTGCCGATGGAGACCGCGACCGGCGCGGCCATAGCGTCCGGCCCATGCCTACAGCGATCATCACTGGAGCCTCGCGCGGGCTCGGCCAGGCCCTTGCACGAGCGCTCGACGCCGGCGGCTGGCGACTCGTCCTGGACGCCCGCGGCGGCGAGGCGCTGGAGCGCGCCGCCGACGACCTCGGCGACGCCGTCGCCCTCCCCGGCGACGTGTCGGACCCGGGCCACCGCCGCGCGCTCCTGGCACTCGCCGGACCGCGCATCGACCTGCTCGTCAACAACGCGAGCATCCTCGGTCCGAGCCCGCAGCCGGGGGTGGCAGAGATCCCGCTCGACGCCTTCGAGGAGGTGCATCGCGTCAACGTCCTCGCCCCGCTGGCGCTGACGCAGCTCGCCCTCCCCCGCATCCCCGCCGGCGGCGTCATCCTCAACATCACGTCGGACGCCGGCATCGAGCCTTACGAGGGCTGGGGCGGCTACGGCTCCTCGAAGGCCGCGTTCGAGCAGTGGACCGCGGTGCTCGGCGTCGAGCGCCCGGACCTGCGGGTCTACGCGGTCGACCCGGGCGACATGCGCACGCAGATGCACCAGGAGGCCTTCCCCGGCGAGGACATCTCCGACCGTCCGCTCCCGGAGGACAGCATTCCCGGGCTGCTCGCGCTGATCGGCGGCACGCTGCAGAGCGGTCGCTACCGCGCCCACGATCTCACCGGCGTCGCTGCGTGAGCGCGGTCACCTTCGAGCTGCCGCCCGCCCTCGAGGCGATCGCACCACCGGAGGCCCGCGGGCTGGCCCGCGACGAGGTGCGCCTGATGGTGGCCGAGCGCGCCGGCGGCCGCATCGAGCATGCCCGCTTCGGCGACCTGCCGTCGTTCCTGGCGCCAGGCGACGTCGTCGTGGTGAACACCTCCGCGACGCTCCCCGCGGCGCTCGCGGCCAGGCGCGTGGACGGCTCGGCGCTCACGCTGCATGTGGCCACCGCTGCGCCCCATCTGCCTGCCGGCGAGTGGTGGATCGTCGAGCTGCGCGGGGCCACCGCGACGCGCACGGGTGACCGGGTGGAAGTCGCCGGTGGCGCAACCTTCGACCTGGTCGCGCCGTACGCCGGCGGGACGCGACTGTGGCTCGCGCGCTTCGAGGGCGACGTACCGCTGCTTGCCCATCTCGCCTGCCACGGGCGCCCGATCCGCTACGGATACGTGGCCGAGGACTGGCCGCTCGAGGACTACCAGACCGTTTACGCCACCGAACCCGGCAGCGCCGAGATGCCCAGCGCCGGCCGCCCGTTCACCGCGGAGCTGATCACGCGCCTGGTCGCGGGCGGCGTGCTCGTCGCGCCGCTGACGCTGCACACCGGCGTGTCCTCGCCCGAGCGCCACGAGCCGCCCTATCCCGAGCGCTACGAGGTGCCGGGCGCCACGGCGCAGCTGGTGAACGCCGCCCGTGGCTGGGGCGGCCGCGTGATCGCGGTCGGGACGACCGTGGTGCGCGCGCTGGAGTCGGCGGCCGCCCCCGACGGAACAGTCTCCGCGTCGGCCGGCTGGACCGGCCTGGTCGTCACGCCCGAGCGTGGCCTGTGGGCGACCGACGGGCTGATCACCGGTTGGCACGAGCCCCAGGCGTCACACCTGCAGCTGCTCGAGGCTGCCGCGGGCGAGGAGCTGCTGCTGCGCTGCTACGAGGCTGCCCTGGAGACCGGCTACCTCTGGCACGAGTTCGGCGACAGCCACCTCATCCTGCCGTGACCGTCAGCAGCTCCCGGAGCCCCAGGACGCGCAGCCAAGCGTGATCTGGGTGAATGTCGTCAGCGCGATCGAGCCGCCCGCGTCGCGGAACATCCGCCCGCTCAGGCCCCAATGGCGACGCAGCGCGGTGTCGTCGCGCGGATCGCCGGCGACGTCGACCTGCATGGTCTGGCCTGGCTGA
>JAWVFZ010000279.1:0-7174 GCA_033855555.1 Solirubrobacteraceae bacterium | reverse complement strand
CCTCGGCCTCGATGACCGCGGCGATGACGGCCTCGCGGCGCAGCGCCTGCTCGGCGTCGGGCTTCGCCTCCTCGAGGATCTCCTCCTCCGTCTTGCCGGAGATCTGCAGATAGGCGTCCTTGGAGATTCCCTGGTGCGACATCGAGTGCAGCATGCGCTCCCACAGCTCGCGCGAGCGCGCGTCCACGAGCGCAGCGGGCACCTCGACGGTCGCGCCGGCGACGACGGCGTCCAGCACGGCCTCGCGGTACTCGGCGTCGGCGCGCTGCTCGTCGGCCTCGCGCAGCTTGTCGGCGATGTCCTCCTTGAGCTCGTCGAGCGTGTCGAAGCCCGCGTTGTCGGAGGCGAACTCGTCGTCGAGCGCCGGGAGGTCCTTGCGCTTGATCTCCTTGACGGTGACGGCGAACCTCGCGTCCTTGCCGGCCAGGTGCTCGGCTCCGTAGTCGTCGGGGAACGTGACCTCGACGGTGCGCTCATCGCCCGCGGTGGCGCCGGTGAGCTGCTCCTCGAAGCCTGGGATGAGCCGGCCGGAGCCCAGCTCGAGCAGCTGGTCGCGCCCCTCGCCGCCCTCGAAGACCTCGTCGTCGATCGAGCCGACGTAGTCCATCACCACGAAGTCACCCTCGCCGGCGGCCTCCTCGACGGTCTCCAGACGCGCCGAGCGCTCGCGCAGCGCTTCGAGCTCGGCCTGGATCGCCTCCTCGTCGGCGGCGGGCTCGCGCTTGGGCGCCTCGACGCCCTTGTAATCGCCAAGCTGCGCGGTCGGGCGCACGCCGATCTCGATCGTGAACGTGAGCGGGTTGCCGGGATCCGGCAGGTCGCCGAGATCGACCTCGGGCTCGCCGACCGGGTGGATGCCCGCGGCGTCCAGGGCCTCCACGTACCAGCGGCCGAGCGTGCCGCGCACAGTCTCGTCGAGCACGTACTGGCGCCCGACCCGCTGGATGACGATCGGGGGCGGGACCTTGCCCTTACGGAAACCGGGCATCTTGAGGTCGCGCCCCAGGCGGCGCGCGGTGTCCTGGACGCGGCGCTCGACCTCGGCTGGGGCGACCTCGGCCTGCACGCGCACGCGCGATTCGGGCAGCTCTGTGACGGTCGTCGTGACTTCGGTCATTGGGTGTCTGACGATACCGTCAACGCCGTGCCCGCCTCCCGCCCGTTCAGCGAGCGCCTCGCCGCGCGGCTTGCGACCGGGCCCGTCGGCCACCTCGTCTGCGGGGTGGCCGACTGGGCCGAGCTGATGGGCCGCTACCTGCTCACGCGGCGGTCGTCGTCGTCTGCGTCTGGGCCGGCGGCGCCTCGTCCGCGAGCCGGCAGAACAGGTCGCCCAGGACGCCGCCGCCGCGCGTCGCGGTGACCGAGAGGTGGACCTGGTTGAGGTCGACGACGAGGCCGAGCAGATCCAGGTTCAACGGGCCGAGCACCAGGTCGAGCACCTGACAGGTCGGCTGCGCCTGGCTGGCGGTCGCCTGCGGAACGAGCCGCGCTCGCGTCTTGAACGCCCGCATCGGGTGCTTCGCGAGACGGGAGTTGATCGCCTTGCGCGCGGCGAGCTTGCCCTTCAGGCCACCCGCCAGCTTGCAGAACAGCGAGCCGAGGACGCCGCCGCTGCGCTTGCCGGTGATGTCGAGGTTCACCTTGTCGAGATGGGCATTGAGGCCGAGCAGCGTGAGGTCGAGCTTCTCGAGGTACAGGTGGAGGACCCGGCACGAGCCGCCCTTGCCGGCGCTCAGCGTCACCTTCTGCTTGACCCTCGTGACGTTGCCATTGAGGCTTGAGAGCGTCGCCGTCGCGACGCCCGTCGCCTTCGTCGCCCGGCCGCGCGTGACGATCTTGCCCACGCGGACCTCCACCGTGAGGTACTTGGGCGCGGCCTTCGCGGCCGAAGCCGCGGGAGCGGCGGAGCCGGAGGCCGTCGGCAGGGCGGCGAGCGCCCCGCCCGCCGCCAGCGCGGCAGCGATGATCAGGAACCTGCGGAGCACTTCGGACCTCCCCTGGCGATGACGGATGCAGGGGCGGCTACCCGGACTACAAAGCGGTCAATCGAGCAGCGTGAACAGCGGCCACTGACCCGGGACACCCTTGAGCTCCTGGGTCGCGCGCCAGTCGAAGTTGAGATCCGAGCCGACGACGGTGCCGAACGCGGTGCCCGACGCGAGGACCTCGCCCGGGCGGGCGAGCCCGGCGACGCGCGAGGCGATGTGCACGGCCATCCCGCCGACGTCGTCGCCCATGATCTCGCACTCGCCGGTGTGCAGGCCGACGCGAACCTCCAGGCCCAGGTCAGCGACCGAGGCGACCATCGCACGCGCGCAGCGCAGGCCATGTGAGGGCGCGTCGAAGGTCACCAGGAACGAGTCGCCGATCGTCTTGATCTCGCGGCCGCCAAAGCGCTCGATCTCGCGCCGCACGGCCTTGTCGTGGGCGGCGAGCTGGTCGCGCCAGCGCGCGTCGCCCAGCCGCGCCGCGCGGGTCGTCGCGTCGACGATGTCGGTGAACAGGACCGTGAGCAGCCGCCGCTGCGAGCTGGCGCTGCGGCGCCCACCGGTGAGGAACTCCTCGAGGCTGACGATGATGGACTCGGTGTCGCCGGCCGACAGAAGCGAGTCCTCCCCGGGCAGCTCGACGTAGCGCGCATTCGGGATGTGGTCGGCCAGATAGCGCGAGTGGCGGATGTCGACGAAGCCGTCGTCAGAGCGATGGAGCACCAGTGTCGGGACCTTGATGAGCGGCAGGTCCTCGCGGACATCGATGCCGGCCGCGTGACGCCACGCGCGCTCATGCGCGCTCGGGCTCATGCACAGTCGCTCGAGCCTGCCCATCCATGCGCGCATGTGCATGTCGCCGGCGCGGCTGGGCGCGAGGCGGTCGAGGTTCAGGCCGGTTCCCCAGTTGTTGCTGAGGTGCTTGAGCGCAGCCTCGCGCTCCTCGACGGTGTGCGTCCAGTCGTAGCCGGGAACGGCCGTGACGCGCGCCATCGCGGCATAGAGGATGAGCGCCGCGACGCGGTCCGGGTGCATCGCCGCGGCCTTGGCGAAGAGCGGGCCCGACGACGTGTAGGCCATGAGCGCCGCGCGCTCGCTGCCCACGGCGTCGAGCACCGCGAGCACGTCGCCGACCTCGCCCTCGACGTCGAGCAGCCCCGAGCCGATGTCCGACAGGCCGCTCCCGCGGCGGTCCATGACGATCAGCCGCGTGAACTCGCCGATGCGCTCGAGCATGCGCGCGACGCCCGGCTCCTCGAGCAGCACCTCGACGTGCGAGATCACGCCGGTGTTGAAGACGAGGTCGATCGGCCCGTCGCTCAGGACGCGATAGGCGATCGCCGCCCCGTCGGGCGTGCGCGCGTAGCGGACCGACGTATCCATGTACTACTGGAGAACCTCGGCGCGGCTGTAGTGCCCGACCGCGTCGAACCAGCGTTTGGCGTGCAGGCCGGCGCGCAGGTCGCAATCGTGCATGACGATCCCCTCCTCGCCGTACAGCGGCCCGGCGACGATCTCGCCGTCGGTCGGCTCCACGATGCACGCGCCGCCGTTGCCGAACAGCTCGCGGCCCTCGGGCAGCGGGACCGGAAAGTCGTCGGGGAATGCGGAAGCTGGGATGTACTGCGGCACGGACACCACGTAGGCGCCGGACTCGATCGCGATGTGGCGCATGGACGCGAGCCAGCCGTCGGAGTCGTCGGCCGTCGGCGCACACCAGATCTGCGGGCCGTGCTCGTAGACGGCATAGCGCGCGAGCGGCATCCGGTTCTCCCAGCAGATCAGCCCGCCGACGCGACCGATCCCCGATAGCTCGAGCGCTGCGAGGTCGTCGCCGGCGCCGACGCCGTGGAAGATGCGCTCGTGCATCGTGGGCATCAGCTTGCGGTGGCGGTGCAGCAGGCCCTCGGGCCCGACCGTGAGCATCGTGTTGTAGAGCGATCCCGGCCGGTGGTCCTCGCGCTCGTTGACGCCGATCACGCAGTGGATGTCATGGCGCCGGCAGGCGTCGACCAGCGCTGCGACGTGCGGGCCGCCGACGTCGACCGAGTTGTCCCACAGCCGGACCCACAGCTCGTCCCAGCCGGAGAAACCCGCAGCGTCGCGGGCCCAGGAGTTGGACGGGTACAGCGGGACGAACGTCTCGGGCAGCACGGCCAGCTTCGCGCCCTCATCGGCCACGCGGCCGATGAGCTCACAGGCCTTTTCGATGCACGCCTCGGCGTCCAGCACGACCGGTGTGGCCTGCACGGCAGCGACGCGGACCGTCTCGAAGGTCGGCACGAAGCCGATCCTACGCCCTGCATGGGCGGGCGATGGTCAGACTGCGCGGCGTGGACGTACGCGAGGCAGTCCCCTCCGAGCACGCGGCGCTCGGCGAGCTCTGTGTCGCGGCGTACTCCGTGCTCGGCGGCCTCAGCGACGGCTACGGCGCGAGGCTGCGCGACGTCGCCGGGCGCGCAGCGACCGCGCGGGTCCTGGTGGCCGCCGAGGGCGGGCGCTTGCTCGGCTGCGTGACGCTGATCCTCGAGGGCGGTCCGCTGCGCGAGCTGGCCGGCGCCGACGAGGGCGAGTTCCGGATGCTCGCCGTCGATCCGGCGGCGCAGGGCCGGGGCGCCGGCGCGGCGCTCGTGCGCGCGTGCGTCGGGGAGGCCCGGCGAGCCGGGCGGGCGCGCATCGTCCTGTCGACGGCCCGGGACATGACCGCCGCCCACCGCCTCTACGAGCGCCTGGGCTTCGCGCGCGCGCCTGCGCGAGACTGGTCGCCGGTCGCGGGCGTGCAGCTGCTCGCCTACGAGCTGGAGCTCTGATGCGACGTAGCCGCTGAGAGCGAATCGAGAACTCGTACGCTACGCCGGCCGTGATCTCTGACGCGACCATCGATCTGCTCGTGTGCGAGGACGAGTCCGAGCTGCGCGAGGCACTGCGTCACTCGTTCGAGCGTGAAGGCCACCGGGTCGTCGCCGTCGCGGACGGGCGCTCCGCGGTCGACCTCGCGAGCACGCAGCACTTCGACGTGCTGCTGCTCGACATCGGGCTCGGCCCCGGCAGCCCGGACGGCTACGAGGTCTGCCGGGAGCTGCGCGGGCGGCGCAACCCGGTGGCGGTGATCATGCTGACCGCCCGCGACAGCGAGGCCGACGCGGTCCTGGGCCTCGAGGCCGGCGCCGACGACTACATCGTCAAGCCGTTTCGCCCCGCCGAGCTGCGTAGCCGCATCCGCGCCGTGCTGCGACGGTCGGGAGGCCACGCGCTGTCGGCGGGCGTCATCACGATCGGGCCGGTCACGCTCGACGCGAGCAGGCGCGAGGTGCGGCGCGACAACGAGCCGGTCCAGCTGACGTTCTCGGAGTTCGAGCTCCTCCATGCGCTGATGTCGCGACCGGGCATCCTGTTCAACCGTCAGGAGCTGCTGCGCTCGATCTGGGGCGACAGCGCCTACCGGGATCCTCGCGGAATCGACGTCCACGTCCGTCATCTGCGCGAGAAGCTCGAGGTGTCGCCCGAGGAGCCGCATCTGATCCTGACGGTCCGCGGCGCGGGATACAGGTTCCGGGAGCCCTGAGCGGGATGACCGGCCTGCGCGGCCGCCTCGTCGCCCTCTTGGCGGTCGTCTGCGTGGTCGCGCTCGGCGTGTGCGCGCTGACGCTGCTCCCACCGCTCGACCAGCGCCTGCGCAACGACCAGGTCACCGAGCTGATCCGCGAGGCGCGACAGGAGGCGCCCGCGCTGGGACGGGTCGCCGGGTTTCCCCCGCGCCGTTCGCCGGAACTGACACGCGCGGCGCGTCTGCTGCGCAGGCGCGGTGGCGCCGACGTGGTGCTGATCGCCGCCGACGGCAAGGTGCTGGCGATCACCGATCCGGATGCCCCAGTGGTGGTGGCCGACGCGGTGCGCGCCTTGCGAACCGGCCACACGCTGCGCTCGGCCACGGGCTCCGGCAAGGAGGCGGAGACGCGCGTCGTGGTCCCGACGAAAGGCGGCTTCGCGATCGCGTTGCACGAACCGATCGGCTCGGCCCGCGGCGCGGCGGGGGTCGTCGGCCGCGCGTTCCTGGTGGCCGGGGTGGTCAGCCTGGTCATCGCCCTGCTGCTCGGCACGCTGCTGGCGGGCAGGGTCGTCCGCCGGCTGCGCAGCCTGCGCGACACGGCGCTGAAGGTCGCCGAGCTCGGGCCCGCCGCCGAGTTCCAGGCCGACAACGCACGCGACGAGGTAGGTGACCTCACGCGCGCCTTTGCGGTGATGCAGGAGCACCTGCGCGAGCAGGAGAGCGCGCGCCGCGCGTTCGTCGCCACCGCTTCCCACGAGCTGCGCACGCCGCTGACGTCGCTGCGCCTGATGCTTGACTCGCTGCGCGACCACCTCGACGGCGACAAGCCCGACCTGGCCGCCGCTCGCAGGCAGGTCGGCGTGGCCGAGGCCCAGGCCGATCGGCTGTCGGCGCTGACCAGCGACCTGCTGGACCTCAACCGCCTGGACGCCGGCGTGCCGCTGCGCTCGGAGCTCGTCGAGGTCGCGGAGCTCGCGCGCTCGGTCGTCGCAGAGCTCGTGGTGCGCGCCACCGAGGCCGGGCGCGAGATCGGCCTGTCGGCGCCCGAGCCGCTGTGGGCCGTCGCCGACCCCGGCAGCGCCGCGCAGGTCCTGCGAATCCTGCTCGACAACGCTCTGCGACATGGCGGCGGCGCCATGCACGTCGACGTGTCCCGGGAGGGTCCGCTGGTGACCATCAGCGTGCAGGACGAAGGCGCGGGCGTGCCGGTCGCCGACCGCGAACGCGTCTTCGAGCGCTTCGAGCGCGGGGGCTCGGGACAGCCCGGGTTCGGGCTGGGACTCGCGATCGGCCGCGAGCTCGCCGAGCTTATGGACGGCACGCTGACGCTGGACTCGCGGGCGGGACGCGGGGCGCGGTTCGTGCTGGCGCTGCCGGGCGGCCCGGCGCCCTAACGCAAGCCCAACATCGCCGCTACCGCGGGCAACGCACTTGCGGGCACATTTTCGGTCAATGACCGAAGCGGAGCTCGCGGCCATGCTCGAAAACGACGAGCGCCACTGGTGGTACCGCGGTCGCCGGCGGGTCCTCGATGCGGTTCTCGACAGCATCGACCTTCCCCAGCACCCGCGACTGCTCGACGCCGGCTGCGGGTCGGGCCGCACCCTGGACGACCTCGCCACGCGCGGGCGCGTGT
>JAWVFZ010000278.1:0-3275 GCA_033855555.1 Solirubrobacteraceae bacterium | reverse complement strand
GTGGACTCGAAGACGCGCACGATCGGATCGCAGATGCGCCACTGCGCCTCGACCTCGTCGTTGCGGGTGAAGAGCGTCGCGTCGCCGCGCATGGCGTCCATGATGAGCCGCTCGTAGGCCTCGGGCGACTGCGACAGGAACGAGGTCCCGTAGAGGAACTCCATGTTCACCGGGCGGATGCTCATCCGTGTCCCGGGGATCTTGGCCGCGAGCGCGAGCGAGACGCCCTCGTTGGGCTGCATCGTGAGGATCAGCTGGTTGGGCCTCACGCCGACCGAGCCCTCCTGCTGGAAGGCGAGGTGGGGGACGGGCTTCAGCGTCACGGCGATCTCGGTCACCTTGCGTGCGAGGCGCTTGCCGGTGCGCAGGTAGAACGGTACGCCCGCCCAGCGCCAGTTGTCGACGAACAGCCGCAGCGCCACGTAGGTCTCGGTGTTCGAGGTGTGCGGGACGTCCCTTTCCTCGAGGTAGCCGACGACCTCCTCGCCGCCGACCGTCCCCTGCGCGTACTGCGCGCGCACCGCCATCTGCGGGATCTCGGCCTCCGTGGGCGGGCTGATCGCGTGCAGCACCTTGGCCTTCTCGTCGCGGACCTCGTCGGCCGTGAAGCGCACGGGCGGCTCCATCGCCAGATGGCAGAGCAGCTGGAGCATGTGGTTCTGCACGAGGTCGCGCAGCGCGCCCGCGTTGTCGTAGTAGCCCGCGCGCGTCCCGATCCCGATGTCCTCGGCGGCGGTGATCTGCACGTTGGCGATCGAGTTGCGGTTCCAGATCGGCTCGAACAGCGAGTTGGCGAACCGGAACGCCATCATGTTCTGGACGGTCTCCTTGCCCAGGTAATGGTCGATCCGGAAGACCTGTCGCTCCTCGAAGACCGCAAGGACGCGCTTGTTGAGCTCCTGGGCCTCGGCGAGCGTGGTCCCGAATGGCTTCTCGATGATGCAGCGCACCTCGGCTGAGTCCGGGACCTGGGCGAGCCCCGCCTCTCCCAGCGCCTCGACGATCACCGGGAAGAACGTCGGCGCCGTCGACAGGTAGAACGCCCGGTTGAGCGGCTCGCCGGCGATGTCGTCGAACTCCTTGAGCGTCTTGCCGAGCGTCTCGAAGACCGACGGGTCGTCGAACGTCCCCGGTATGTAACGCACCTCCTCGAGCAGGGCGTCGAGCACCTTGGGGTCGGGCTTGCGCCGGGAGAACTCGTTGATCGCGTTGACCGCCAGCTCGCGGAAGTCGCCGTGGGGCATGTCCGAGCGCGAGCAGCCGATGAGGAAGAAGCGGTCCGGCAGCGCCCCCTCGTGCGCCAGGTTGTAGATCGCCGGCAGGAGCTTGCGCTTGGACAGGTCGCCGGTGGCGCCGAAGATGACGAGCGTCGTGGGGCGGACGGGCAGCCGCTCGAGGCCCTCTGTAAGCGGGTTGTCGGTCACTTGCGCGTCTTCACCGCGTGACCGCCGAACTGGTTGCGCAGCGCTGCGTTGACCTTCGCCGCGAACGCGTTCTGGCCGCGCGAGGAGAAGCGCTCGTAGAGCGAGGTCGTGATGACCGGCGTGGGGATGCGCAGGTCGATCCCCGACTCGACGGTCCAGCGGCCCTCGCCGGAGTCCTCCACCCAGGGCTCGAGCTCGGCGAGGTCGTTGCCGTCCTGCTCGAAGGCGTTGGCGGCCAGCTCGCAGAGCCACGACCGCACGACCGAGCCCTTCATCCACAGGTGCGCGATCTTTGCGTTGTCGAGCTCGAACTCGCACTCGTTGAACAGCGAGAAGCCCTCGGCGTAGGCCTGCATCATCCCGTACTCGATCCCGTTGTGGACCATCTTCACGTAGTGACCCGAGCCCGTCGGGCCCATGTGTCCCCAGCCGGGTCCGTGCTCCTCGTCGTGGGGCGGGGCGAGCACGTCGAGAAACGGCTTGAGCTGCTTGATCGAGCGGTTCGGCCCGCCGACCATCATGCAATAGCCGACCTCCAGCCCCCAGACGCCGCCCGACACGCCGACGTCGACGTAGTTGATGCCGAGCTTCTTCAGCGACGCGGCGCGCGCCATGTCGTCGGTCCAGCGCGAGTTGCCGCCGTCGACGATCGTGTCGCCCTTCTCGAGCAGCTTCGCCAGCGCGTCGACCGTCTTCTGCGTCGGGTCGCCGGCGGGCACCATGATCCACACCACGCGCGGCGCCTCGAGCTGCTTGACGAGCTCACGCAGGTTGTTGGCCCCGGCCGCCCCGACCTTGACCGCCTGCCCGACGGCCTTGTCGTCGAAGTCGAACGCCACCACGTCGTGCTCGGAGTCGCGCTTTATGCGATGGACCATGTTGCCGCCCATGCGGCCGAGGCCGACGAAGCCGATCTGCGCCATCAGAGGGTCTCCTTGATCTTCGAGGTCAGGTCGCGCAGCGCCGCCGCGGCGTCGGGGCCCGCCAGCGTCACCCGCTCGGCCGGGAGGCCGTGCGCACGCAGCGTGGCAAGGTCGCCATCCGCCGGGGCGTGCTTGAGCTGGTTGAACGTGTAGGGCTCTTCAGGGATCTCGACGTCGTCGGGCCCGTCGTGGATCAGCTGCAGGAAGCGCCCGGTCTTGGGGCCGCCCTTGTGCAGCTGGCCCGTCGAGTGCAGGAAGCGCGGGCCGTAGCCGAACGTCGTCGTCTGCTTCGTCGCGTCGCGGATCGCGGCGCGCAGCTCGGCGACGGCCGCGTCGAACGCCTCGGTGGGCTGGACGTAGCCCATGATCGCGACGTAGGAGGGCGGGGCGTTCTTCAGCAGCGGGCCGAGGTCGGTGGCGTCCTGCACGGATTGGGGATTCCCCTCCAGCACGCGGTTGGTCGCGTCCTTGGCCTCCTGCACGTTGGGCTGGTCGAACGGGTTGATCCCCAGTACCCAGCCGGCGACGGCCGTCGCGAACTCGGCGAAGAAGAAGATCCGCCCGAGGTCCTCGGGGCCGCCGACCGACAGCGTGACGACCGGATGGCCGGCGTCGCGCAGCTTCGCGACCGCGTCGTCGTTGCTGTCGCCGCTGCAGAGGTGCACGAACACGCGATCGTCCCCGTAGGTGTCCGGCTCCCCGACCGGCTCGTCGGCCCCGGGGAGGATGCCCTTCCCCTGCTTGCCCGTGGACTCGGCCACGAGCTGCTCGGCCCCCAGGCCGAACGACGTGATCGGCGGATCGACCATGAACGTCAGCTTGTTGCGGCCGTGGAGCGAGAGCTCGCCCAAAGCCAGCCCCATCCAGAGGCCGGAGTTGTTGGTGGTGTCGTAGTGCGCGCAGGCCTGCTCGGCCTGCCCGGCGCCGT